>CAIZYV010000025.1 GCA_903937325.1 Candidatus Falkowiibacteriota bacterium
AATCCAAAAACAGCAGCAAAAATATAAAAAACTAACGCCGTCTGCCAAGAAGAAAGACCAAGGTCTAAAAGACGATGATGTAAATGTTGACGATCAGCACTTCGAAAAGGATTACGTCCTTTAATCAAGCGACGAAAAATAGTCCAAGCAGCATCAAGAATAGGCAAGCCCATAATCAGTAAAGCGATCGCGATTTTACCGCCAGAAATTATCGCCAAAACACCAAGCACATAACCGACGAGTAAGGAACCACCTTCACCTAGAAAAATTTTGGCTGGATAAAAATTTAATAATAAAAAACCCAAACAGGCAGCGGCAAAAATCCAGGCGGCCAAGGCAATATCTGGCTGAAAATACTGAGTAGTAGAGGTAAAAAGAAAAATAATTAAGGCGCCGATTAAACCAAGACCGCTGACTAAACCGTCAACACCATCGAGCAACTTAGTGCTATACATCATGCCCAAAAGCCAGATAATAATCAAAATAGCACTGACCAACGAAGGTAAAAGCATAATCCCGCCGAAAGGATTAGATAATTTTTCAATACCAACGCCACCAATAATCGGCGATAAAGCGGCAAGAAACGGAAATAATATCTGCCAGCGTGGCGGTAAATTATAACGATCGTCCAAAACACCGCCGATCATTAATATTAAAGCACCAATAAAAAAGCCCAGCCAATGAGAGAATGATAAATTACCAACTAAAAGTTCCGGCCCCACAAACAACAAAGCAACAAAAAAAGAAATAAAAATAGCCACGCCACCTAAAAGAGGAATAGCGCGGCGATGGAGTTTACGGACGCCATCTGGCCTATCTACAATACCAAAAACAACAGCTAGGCGACCGACAGCTAAAGTAACGACAAAAGAAAAAATGGCTACAAAAATAAAAAAAATGAGCTTGGAAAAAACCATAAAGGAAAAATTATTAAAAGGATGAGGGCCAAATTAAAGTTCCCGGCCTTTTAAAACACTAATACCGGCTTCAGCATCAATAACGACCGTATCGCGACGCCTCAATTCACCTGCCAAAATCTTATTGGCAATCTTATCTTCTACTTTTTCCTGCAAAAGACGGCGCAAAGGACGCGCACCAAATTTCGGATCATAACCGGCTTTAGCCAATTTTTCTACACCCGCGCGATCAGCTTGTAAGTTGAGGCCTTTTTCTAAAAGACGCTTTTTAATACCACGAAGCATTAAAGAAGCGATCTGAATAATATTATCAGCACTTAAAGTTTTAAAAACGATAATACCGTCGAAACGATTGATAAGTTCCGGACGCATAAACTTATTTAATTGATTATCAATCAACTCTTGCTTGATTAAATTCATATCCTTACCAGCCTTAATTTGCTCTTGAATATAAAGAGCACCGATATTGGAAGTAGCAATAATAATTGATTCCGTAAAACTAATCGTCCTCCCTTGACCGTCTGTTAAACGGCCGTCATCTAAAAGCTGCAGGAAAAGATTTAAAATATCGGGATGTGCTTTTTCAATTTCATCTAGCAAAATTAAAGAAAAAGGTTTTTTACGGACCGCCTCTGTTAAATAACCAAGTGTACCATCAACATCACCAATCATTTTCAAGATGCTATCAGCATATTGATATTCACTCATATCCAAACGTACCATGTAATTTTCATCACCAAAATAAACCTGGGAAACCGTCTTAGCTAATTCAGTCTTACCGACACCAGTTGGACCAAGAAACAGAAAACTGGCAATCGGACGTTTTGCGTCTTTAAGTTCAGCCCGGGCTCGGCGCAAACTAGCGGCAACAGCATTAACTGCCTCATCTTGGCCAACCATGCGCTGATGAATGTCATTTTCTAAAGATAATAATTTTTGGCCCTCACTTTCTGTCAACTTTGTCACAGGAATACCGGTTAATTCACTAATAGCAATAGCAACATGCTCTTTAGTACAAGATCGCTTCTCAGAATTGCGTCGACTGGCTTTAACGGCGGCAATCACAGCACTCTTTAAAATTACAATAGCCTTATCCGGCAAAAATTTATCATGCATATAACGCATAGATAAAACGACCGAGCTTTCCAAGGCGCTATAAGCGATAAAAATCCGATATTTATTCTCCAGCCAAGCGACTTTACTTTCCAGCATTTGAATAGCTTGATTGCGCGCTGGTTCTTTTACACCGACAGTTGTCATCGCTTCACCTAAAGCAGTTTTTTCAATCGCTCTGGCATAATTATCCGTACCAATTGTAGATAAACAAAATATATTACGTCGCACCAGAGCTTCAGCTAAAACTTCAGCTAAATCCAAAGCCTCTTTACCGCCAGCACTGATACCCACCAGATTTTCAATATTAGCGATATGTAAAATAATATTACCGGCGCGCATCGTTTCATTAATACAAGTAAGAAGCCGCTCCTCTGCTTCCGAAGGAGTCGCTCCGCTAACCAAACGAGACACATCAACTTCTACTAGACGCTTATCTTGTAAAAAAGCAGGAACACGCTCTTCAACCATTAATTGAGCAATACCATTTATAATCATCGTTTTACCAGAACCACTAGCTCCGACTAAAAGCACGCCACTTTGGCCGCTCTCCATAATTTCAAAAATAGAAGAAATTTCCGATTGTCGGCCGACACATAATTCCAAGCGACCATATTTTGCTGCTAAAGTAAGGTCATGAGAAAAATGATCTAATGTCGGAGTGGCAACCGCCGTATAAGCGCGGTCCATACCGTTTCCCGGCTTCAGGATCGCTAAACTATGGTAAGTATGATAATTTTTTGCTAATTGACGGTTAATATGAAACCATTCACAGACGTTTTTTAATTTATCAGCATCAACTTCTAAATCGTAAAGAATCTCTCCTAAGACGGAATCAAAATTATAACAAGCAGATAATATATTTAAAGGTTCAACACTTTTTTGTCGGCGAGCCAAAGAATCCAGACAAGCCGATATTAAAGAGTCTTTAAGGGCGCCAGAAATTTCTGGGCGACGCTTAAAATTTTCCACGCCAGCCAAATAACGTTCGACTTTCTCCAATAAATCAGCGGCGTTAACATCCAAGCGAATGAAAACATTTTGTACCTGGTTATTCGTTAAAAGCGCGCGAAAAAGATGCATTACCGATACTTCTGCTTGCTTCAAATTAACAGCAATTAAAAAAGCAGCCGATAGAACATCTTCCATCTCTCGGCTCAAAGCACCAGCAGCATTATAATGAAGACGTGATTCCTTTGCCTCCCCCTTAAAACGGCGATAATCAATCTTTTCTTTAGACATGGCCATCTCGCTTAAACGATAAACCAAAAAAAGATCAAAAAATGACGAGAATAAAAAAATTAAGATTAAGGGATGTCTCTCTTGCCAAAATAATAAAAGTTTCAAAGGCGAGGCAAGTAATGCTTCAAAATTTAAAAAAATCCAAACAGCTAAAGCTAAATAACCCAAAACAACAATCAACCAGACTAAAATATTCAAAGCTTTATCCAGCCGACGCTGGAACTTATCCATAACGATGGCGGAACGGCTCAAAGATTTTCGCCAATAAATAAAACGATCCTGCCACCAAGCTCCGCGGCCATACTGTTCGTCATTACCAAATTCTACTTCGGCATTAATCGCCATAAACTAAATAGCTATAATTTGAAAAGCAAGAGCCAGCATTAAACCGAAAGGCAAAACCAGCCAAATAACTAATAATAATAAACAAATGATAAACCATAATAACAAAATCAAACCGCGGAAAATAATTTGAACTAAGCGAACAAAAAAACTAATCA
>CAIZYV010000026.1 GCA_903937325.1 Candidatus Falkowiibacteriota bacterium
GATGCTTCAGGTGTTATTCCTCGTTTAATTGATATTGGTGTTAAGCCTTATTTTCTCGTACCCTCAAATAATGCCGATATTGGGCAAAGACTTATACTCCGACTCTGTCCTCATTGTCGTCAAAAACATGTTTTAAACCCTGAAGAGGAAGAAAGGGCGCAAAAAATATTAGCAGTAATTTCGCCAAAAGCTAATATTAATATTCCCGCTAAACTCGATAGCTTCTATAAAGCAGGTAAAGGCTGTGAAGAGTGTAACTATATTGGTTATAAAGGACGGATTGGTATTTACGAAATATTTACCATGGACGAAAGATTAAAACAATTAACAATTGATAAAGCACCTTCCTTCAAAATATTACAACAAGCTATTGAAAATGGCATGATAACGATGTTACAAGATGGCATCTTAAAATGTCTAGACGGCCTCAGCTCCTTAGAAGAACTCTACCGAGTAATCGGCAACTTTGATTATGTCGACGAACTCTATGACATTGTAATTTCTCAAACAATCGGACGCGGTGTAAAAATTAGTACTGAAGAATATCAGCGCGCCGAAGCTCTTAGCAAAAACATTGGCCAAACAATAAATCTCAGTGATGTTCCCTCAAAAGAACTGATTAAACTAATTATGAGTATGGCCAGCGTCAGTGATGCCGGCGATGTTCACATTGAACCAACAGAAACTGGAGTTAAAGTGCGTTTTCGTATTGACGGAGTCATGCACGATATACTTGATTTACCAAAAACTAGTTATCTGCCGATCTTGGCGGAAATTAAAATTTTAGCCGGCTTCGCCACCAACATCAAAAGAGCAACACTAGACGGACGCTTCAGCGTATACCTACCAAATAATAAAATAGATTGCCGCCTATCTATCATCGCCGGTGGCTATGGTGAAACAATTGTAGTACGTCTCTTAGCTGCTGCGGCATCTTCTTTAGACTTAGAAAAATTAGGTATCACTTCTACCGCAAAAAAAGCCTTAGATAAAGCAATAACAAAAACAAAAGGTATTATAATCACCACTGGACCAACAGGATCAGGAAAAACAACAACCTTGTATGGTATATTAAATAAGCTAAATAAAACTGACGTTAAAATAATAACGGTTGAAGATCCAATCGAATATCAGCTTGCCGGGGTCATGCAAACACAAATAGACACTGAGCACGGCTATACTTTTGCGGCGGCCATGCGCTCTCTTCTGCGCCAAAACCCAAATATAATGATGATAGGGGAGATCCGCGACGAGGAGACGGCAAAAATCGCCATTGAGGCTGCTATGACCGGGCACCTTGTTCTCTCTACTATACATGCTAACAGTGCTGCCGGTGCTATTTCCCGTTTTGCTGGTTTAGGCGTAGATAAATCGGCTCTAGCTAACGCGATTGAATTCTCTATTGGCCAGCGCTTAGCTAGAAAAATATGTCCGCACTGCAAAGAAGAAGACAAGCCAAGTGCTGATAGTTTAAAAAGAGTTCAAGAAATAATAGACAGTATTAGCAATAAAGAAATAAAAATACCAAGTATTCTAAAATTTTACCGCGGGGTAGGCTGTGAACAGTGTAAACATATTGGTTATAAAGGAAGAATCGGCTTATACGAAACGATTACATCTAATCCTAGTATCCAAAAACTGGTGCAAAGCGATGAAGCAACTGATTACGAAATTGAACAAGAAGCAATTAAAGGAGGAACTGTAACAATCGCTCAAGACGGAATTATGAAAGCGTTAAACGGCGAAACAAGTCTGGAAGAAGTATTTCGCGTAATTTAAATAACAATTAATAAATTTATGATTGATTCCGCTTTTATCGCCAAATTAAAAAGCGACTATAGCAAACGTGAGCAAGAAAGAAGACAAATAATCAGCCGTTCAAATGAAGTGCTTTTTCAAGCCAAAAAAACCATCTTTGCCCTGCAAAGAGAAGAGCTTGTTTCCGCTGAAGAAAAATTAGCTAGCATGGAAACAATTCTAAAAAAGATGGAAAAAGATTTTAGCCCAACCAGATTGCGTGAAGAAGGTGCTTACCATGCTGCCGCCGAAGAATACGTTGAAGCTAAAACTCTCGCTGCCGTTATCGCCGGCAAAAAGATTATAGCAATTAAAGGCTTACATCTCGGTTATGACAGTTATCTAGGAGGCTTTTGTGATCTAATTGGTGAAATGGTGCGCTTCGCTACTAACCGAGCAGCTAAAGGTAAATACGAAAGTGTCGCAGAAATGAAAGACAAGGGTGAAGAGATAATGAATAGTCTGCTTGACTTCGATCTCACTGGCTACCTGCGAACCAAATATGACCAAGCTCGTGGTCATCTACGCAAACTAGAGCAAATGGCTTACGAGATACGCCTACGCACTGATAAATAAAGACTTTATGCTTATTGCCATCGCCGCCGATTTACACGATAATCTCGCTAACTGGCATATATTTTCTAATTATTTAAAAAAACAGGGGATAAATACCCTGCTTTTTTGTGGCGATCTTACTAATGAAGAAACATTAAAGCAAGTAAGAAGTGATTTTAAGGGAGAAATATTTTTAATTGCCGGTAACCAAGAATTATATGAGGCAGCCACAGCCGAATATTTGCCTCAAACACATTTACTGGGACGCTATGGTGTCGTTGATATTGCCGGTCTAAAAATTGGTCTTATTCATGAGCCGAGTTATCGTGACCGCTTATGCCAAGAAGAACCTAATCTTAATTATCTTTTCTACGGGCATACTCATAAACCCTGGCTGGAAAGAAACAATAATTTATTTATCGCCAATCCAGGCACTCTCGGTGGTGTTTTTTATAAAGCCAGCTTCTCCATATTAGATACGGATACCGGACGCCTAGAATTAAAAATACTCGAAACTATTTAATTTAAATAGCCACAAAAAAATCCTCCGAAATCGGAGGATTTTTTATTTCTGTCTAAATTGCTTATAAATATATTTTATAAGAGAAAAAAGAGCCAGCCACCAACCAAGCAAAATGACATCCTTAAAAACTTGCAAATCAGTCAATCGTCCGGTATGCCAATCTAAAAAATCACTTTTAAAGATAATAAAAACAAAGAAACCGAGGCCTAAAAAAAGACCAGAAAGAATCAAGACGAGAACAAGAAGCGTTAAACGCTCAGCTTTCATAAAAATAATTCTTTTAAATATTGCCCTGTAATACTGGACTTTTCTTTTACAATATCCGGCGGTGTACCAGCAACGACGAGATTACCTCCCCTTTCTCCACCATCCGGGCCGAGATCGATAACCCAGTCAACGGCTTTTATAACATCAAGATTATGTTCGATAATTAAAACAGTATTTCCTTGATCGACAAGCATATTTAAAACTTTAAGCAAGCGATCAATATCAGCAAAATGCAAACCGGTTGTAGGCTCATCAAGGATATATAAAGTTCGGCCGGTCGCACGACGCGATAATTCAGTTGCTAGTTTAATACGCTGCGCCTCCCCTCCCGAAAAAGTAGTAGCTGATTGGCCAAGATGTATATAGCCCAAACCAACTTCTTCTAAGGTTGCTAATTTCTGACGTAAAGCTGACTGATCTTTAAAAAAATCTAAAGCTTCGCTGACATTTAAATTTAAAACATCGTATATATTTTTATCTTTATATTTAATGTCTAAAATTTTCTGCTGAAAACGTTGACCATGACAAGCTTCACAACTAAGATAAATGTCATTTAAAAACTGCATTTCCACTTTAATAACACCATCACCAGAACAGCGTTCGCAGCGTCCGCCAGAAACATTAAAAGAAAAATGACCTGGAGTAAGGCGCTTTAAGCGCGCTTCTGGTAATTCCGCAAAAAGATCGCGGATATAAGTATATAGGCCAGTATAAGTAGCCGGATTCGAACGAGGCGTGCGACCAATAGGTGATTGGTCAATATCAATTACTTTATCTATATTTTCTATACCTCTTATTTCTTTATGGGCCCCAATCTCCGTTTTGGCGCGATAAAACTTTTTATTTAAATAATTCGCCAAGATATCCGACATTAAAGTCGATTTACCGGAGCCGGAAACACCGGTAATTGCCACTAGCTTACCCAAAGGAATATGGACATCAATATTTTTTAGATTATGTTCGCTAGCGCCGATAACAGATAAAAATTGACCATTGCCGGCACGAAAAGATTGGCGATGAGGAATAGATTTTGATCCGGAAAGATAAGCACCGGTGATGGATTGACGACAGTCTTTGATTAATTCCGGCTTACCGGCAAATAAAATCTTGCCACCATGTTCGCCGGCACCAGGGCCGACATCAACAAGATAATCAGCAGATCGCATCATTGTCGCATCATGCTCTACAACAATTACCGTATTACCATTATCACGTAAATTTTTAAGCATCGTAATAAGCTTATCATTGTCACGCTGATGTAAACCGACAGAAGGTTCATCTAAAACATAAAGAACTCCACTTAAAGTTGAACCGACCTGTGAAGCCAAGCGGATACGCTGTGCTTCTCCACCGGATAAGCTAGCGGCCGGGCGATTAAGAGTAAGGTAAGATAAGCCAACACGTTCCAAAAATTCTAAATTTTTAACTATTTCTTTTAAAATCGGCTGAATAATAATTTGAGAACCGTTCCAAGTGCCCTTTTCTAGCCAATCAGCTAAAAGAGGCCTTAAAACATCAATCGTCTCGGCACCAATATTTTCAATATTTAAATTCTTAATCTTAACTGCCAAATATTCAGGTTTTAAACGAAAACCGGCGCAAGCTGGACAGACGGCTAGACGCATGCATTTTTCAATTTCTTGTTTAACAAAATTAGATTTGGTTTCTTCATAACGAAGTAATAATTCTGCGTTCAACCCAGACCATAATTTATCACCATTCAAAATAGCTGATCGCTGACCCGCGCTCAAATCATTTAAAGAAGTTTCAAGCGTAAAGCCATAACGAAGACCTAAATCTTTTAATTGAAGAAAAAGAGCACTATTCTGACTGAGATTAGCATGAGCTAAAGGCTTAATCGCTCCCTGTAAAAGATTCAATTTAAAATTAAAAACTAACTCTGGATCAATTTCAGTACGCGTACCCAAGCCAGTACAATGCAAACAGGCGCCATAATTAGAATTAAAAGAAAAATGGCGAGGCTCTAGTTCGGGTAAAACAAAGCTGCAAGTCCCACAAGCATAAGGATAAGGATTCGCTGATTTTTTCTTAGCCTTCACGCTCGCGCTTTTTTCTGTTTTTTTCAAACGAGTATGGCAATGAGGACAATAAGGCCAACCAACACGAGCGTAAAGCAGGCGCAGATAATCATAAATTTCCGTAATGGTACCGACAGTGGAACGAGGGTTATTACCAACTGTACGCTGATCAATCGCAATCGCTGGCGACAAGCCTTCTATTAAATCAAAATCAGGCTTATCCATTAAGCCAACGAATTGACGAGCGTAAGCCGATAAAGATTCGACATAACGACGCTGACCCTCAGCGTAAATTGTATCAAAAGCTAAAGAAGATTTTCCTGATCCAGATAAACCAGTAATAACAATCAGCTGATTCCTGGGTAAATCGAGGCTAATGTCTTTAAGATTGTGTGTGCGAGCACCGCGGATTTTAATACTATTTTCAAGCATGGGTAGAAAAATAAATGTTTTTTAATAGTGTCTAGTATATAGGAAAAAGAGTAAAAAAACAAGGGAAGCTAAAAGCTCCCTCGAAATCAAAAAAGATCGATTTAAAAAAAAGGAAAAAAAATCCTTAAACAAACCATCAAAAACCAACGATACCAGCCTAAACGTCTAAAACCAAGATCGGCTGTCCCTGATTCTGCCTGCCAATGAGAAACAATCCTGCTTAATTCTGCTACTGCTTGCTTTTGCTCAAAAAATACTCCCAGTTCTAAATTAAAATTAAAAGATAAAATGTCCAAATTTTGAGAACCGACTAGAGCTTCGCGCTCGTCAATAAGCATTACCTTAGCATGATTCATGCCAGGCATAAAATAAAATTTAACACCAACTGAAGCCAAGCGGGCAGCATTAATATGGTTTATTCTATTAATAGAAAGAATATCTGTATCTTCCGGAATTAATATCTCAACTTTTACGCCGCGACGCACGGCATTATCCAAAGAAACCAAAAGCCAGCGAGGAGGTAAAAGATAAGGAGTAACTATTTTAATTGAATATTGTGCCTCCGCTAATTTACGGCGATAATATTCATTTAAATCATATTGTTTCTCGCCTAATTCCCAGGTATCAATTACCCAAGACTTAATCTTTTTTACCAAAGGCAAACGGCTATGAGTAATGATCGCTTCTTTCTTACCGCCACACTGTTCATAAGTATAGGCAAAAGAGCGTAAAAGAGGTTTAAGCACGCGACCCTTAAGCCGAATTTGTAAATCGTGCCAATACCTTATTTTATTTTCAATATTTACTCCACCAAAAAAAGCAATTTTCTGATCAATAATTACCAGCTTACGATGCGTCCGCCTTAACCAGCGGGAAAAGAAAATAAATTCTACTCCAGACTCTTTCATGTCCGCCACTGAAGTAGATTTTAAACTAACACTACCATAAGCATCGGCGATAATAACAACTTCCAAACCGGCAGCTGCCTTTTCCTTAAGCTTGCCCAAAAAATTATGCGTCTGACTCGTATCATCTAAAAAAATATACATCTCAATATAAATAGATTTTTGCGCATCATCAATAGCGGCTAAAATTCCATCCCAAGCAGCCTGAGAAGTTGTATAAAATTTATAATTCATATCTTTATTATATCACGATAAGCCCTAAAACGGTCAAACAAAAAAATCTTTGACGATTTCAAAACAGCAGGATATGATGCTTATATAAATATATGAGCAAAAAAACTATTATCAGCCCAATTATTGGTCCGATTCTACAAAAATTAGCACCAATTATCGGCGCTAAGATTATTATAGAACCAGAATGGGGTATTGTCGGCCAAATAATCTTCAAAAATGGTAAAAAAAGATATTTCCGCTATACCAGTCTTGATCTTAACACTCTCGGCGCCTCAGAAATTGCCAAAGATAAGGATTACGCCAGTTTTTTTATGAAAAAATTAGGCTATCCCGTCATCACCGGCCGAACTTTCTTTAGCGATAGCTGGTGCCAAGCCATTGGCTCAAAGCGCAATATCGCCGCCGCCTACGCGTATGCTTGTCAAATAGGCTTTCCCGTCATCGTCAAGCCTAATAGCGGCAGCCAAGGCACGAATGTAATCAAAGTAAACAATAAAAAAGAATTATATGCCGCCATGCGTCTTGTTTTTACCCAAGACAAAGTCGCTTTAGTTCAACAGCTTATTAAAGGTCGCGATTACCGCGTCGTTGTCTTAGATAAGCAAATAATTTCCGCTTATGAGCGCCTTCCTTTCAGTATCATTGGTGATGGAAAAACAAATATTAAAAATTTAATCACTAGAAAACTGCGTGAACTCCAAAACTTACAACGACCAGCACGTCTATCAATAAATGATCACCGCCTATTGCAAAAATTGAAAGAAAAACATCTGACTTTTATATCCATTCCAAAAGTAGGTGAAAGAATCGAACTTCTTGATAATGCTAATCTCTCAACGGGAGGAGAATCATTTGATGTCACTAAAAA
>CAIZYV010000027.1 GCA_903937325.1 Candidatus Falkowiibacteriota bacterium
AGACATATCAATTAACAACTCCCAACCAGCTCTAGTCGTGCTTAATCTTTTTGTTGTCCAAGTGGCGCCACCATCTAAAGAACGGAAAAAAGTTGTATTAGTAACGTAATATATTTCTTGAGAATTTTTAGGATTAACAGCGACGGCATTAATAATAGCGTCTTTTTCCGTAGTTATCAACTTGATATTTTCCCATGTTACCCCTTTATCAGGAGAACGAAGAATCGCTTGAGCGGTCGCAAGAAATAAGCTGCCATCGCCGGCGCAAACAACGAGATCACGAAAATTAGAACCAAGATTAAAATCTTTAAAAACTAAACCGAGATCATTCCAATTGTCCACGGTAAAGTTTTTTTCGAGATTAGCAGAATCGTCAGCGTCAGTCGCCGTATTGGAATTAAAACTATAAATATTATTCTTAACAGTCGTAACAAAAATTAAACGGCTATCCTGCGGCGAGACAATTAATCTGGCAATTCCCTCTTCTGCTCGATGTATAGTCCGCCAAGCTAAACCGCGATCAATACTCTTTATTATTTCACCACGAGAAGTACCAATATAAATATTATCGCTATTATAGTGATCAACTGCAATCGCCGTCACGCTGACTCCGGGATTATTATCATAATATATCTGCTGCCAGCTACGCCCGCAATCTGCTGAGCGATAAAGTCGGTTAGTGATTGCAGTATAAATTGAACATTTTGATTTTGGATCGACTTTAACATCGTTGATTGTTCCCTTACCTAAATTTTTTACTTCATTCCAACCACCACTAACATTATAAGTATAAAAAAGTCCCTGGCCAACCGTACCGAGATAAACAGCAGCACTATCTTGTGGATCAGCAGTAATAACGCTGACATCAACACCGCCAAGACTACGCGGCTTACCGCTAATTGTCGGGATATATGACTCTTGCTTCCAGGTGTTACCTTTGTCACGACTCACCCAGACACCGCCGTCATTTGCCGCCGCGCCAGAACTGATCCCACCGGAACCGAGTGACAAAGTGCAAGCCGAACTGCTTAAAGCAATAATTGCTAAAAGAAAGATTAATTTAAAATGAGACATAATTTTAAAAATAAATAGCCAAACTTTCTAAAACATTTTTAGGATTAACAAAAGCAAGAAGATAAGCACGTGCTTGTCGTATTTTTTGCAAACGATCTAAAATAGCAGAGCCGGCAAGTTCTACTCTTTCCCCTAAAAGACTGGGCCATTCAGGCAATAAAGAAGAATATTGCAAACGATTTTCCTGATTTAAACTAACAAGTAAAGCATCTCGCCATAAGCTTTCGAGGACATCGAGCCATTGTTCGGCCGCCTCGACCGAAATTATTCCTCCACTGCCAATTTGATTAATAAACGTCAGACGATCAGTTAAGCCTGCTTTAAGAAAGTCGAACAAACTCCGTACCAAATCAGAACGTTCCCGATAAGCAGTGGGGTTTTCTGCCCATTGTTTAGCCTGTAAAGGTCGGCCGAGAGAAGCGGCTGATAGCTCTTTTGCTAAAGAACGATTAATATCCGTAGTCGCCAGTAAATAATCATAAACCGAAGCAGTTGATACGGGATAAAAATAAAGAATCTGACTTCTAGAAGCAATGGTTGCCAGCAAAGAGCTAATTTCCTCGACCAGAAGTATAATAACCACTTTTGGGCGCGGCTCTTCCAAAGTCTTTAAAAGAGCATTCTGAGCTTCTGATGACAAAATGTCTGCATCTTTAACAATACCGATTTTATAAGAATTAAAAAAGGAGCTTAAACTTAGATTTTTGGTAAATTCACGCGCCTGTTCAACGCCAATCTGCTTCTTATCAAGCTCTTTTTCTAAAATATACAAATCACTGTTAAGACTCTCAAAATTATCATCACCCTCTCCCTGGCCGCGGTCTTGACGCCAGAGATTACGAGCAAAAGCCAGAGCCAGACTTGCTTTACCTAAATCGCGGCAACCGGCAAAAATATAAGTCTGTGCCAGCTTGCCAGAAAGCAGACTTTTTTCCAAAAAATCAGCCGCGCGCTCCTGGCCAATCGGCGGCCATTTAAATTGCCCCTTACTTTCAGCCATAAGATTATTGACCAATGACAATAGTATTAAGATCTTGATTGCTGACGCCTAAACTTAGATAACGCATTATTTGAAAGGCTAAAGCACCATTACCGAGATAATAACGCTTGGAATCTTTCGGATTAACATACCAGGCCTCACCATTTTTTTGTACCTGTAAAAGAATCTTGCCTTTTTGCTTCTTGGCAAAATCTAAGTTTATCGGCAAAGAACCGGTGCCCAGAGGATTAAAATTACCACCAAGCTCTGCCCCATCCAAATGAGAATCGTTATCACTATCGCTGTCTTGAGGGTTTGTACCAATTGCCGTTTCCAGGCCATCCGGTAATAAATCGCCGTCGCTGTCATCTTTGGCAAAACGACTGTCTACACCAATAGGAATTTTGCGTAAATCAGCGTCAGTCGCACCAATTCCAGCTCGTCTCATTATTTGATAAGCGCCGCTGCCGTCAGCCAAATAATAACGCTTAAAATCTTTAGGATTAACATACCAAGCCTGCCCTTTATCTTCCGTCTGTAAAACAATATAACCAGCTACACGCTTATTAATTGAGCCGCTAACAGCAGAAGTAGCCGGAGCGATTATAACAGGTTTAACGAGCTTAAATTTCTGTCCAGCACTCAGTTGCTGGCTCTTATCCGTCTTTAATTTAACCGTATTTATTTTACCGTTTTGAGCCCAAAAAGCTTGACCGTATTCAACCTTATTCTTATCAATATAAGTCAAAAGATATGGACCTTCGGCCAACCAAGACTCGCTTTGTTTATTATTGTCAATTTTTATATTACCAATAATTTTATCCTGATAAAAATTCCCGGAATTTTCATACAAAGAATAAAGTTGCAAAACCGAACCGGCCGGCATCATTTCCCCTAAAGCGTTCGCTAGACTAGCGCGCGTGACATTTAGGCTTAAAGCGGCATGATTAGTTTGGCGGTCTTTAATAATTATATTCCAAAAGATATTATTACGCCGAAAAGCATCACTTAAAACTATCGCATAAGTTCCGGCCGGATATTCCAAATTAACATTGCCAGCACTATCGGTCAGGCTGCTATTTAATAATTTTCCTAAAGAATAATTATTACCATCTTTAAGCTGCTCATATAACTTAAAATCTATTTTCCCACCAGCCTGTCCAGAAGCAGACTTGACACTGACAGCTAGATCGCTGAAAACATATTCGAACACGGCATTTTTATCAGACGTAACAGCAATATCATAAGTATCAAAAACACTCTTGCCGACAATGGCGGAGAAAATATATAAACCGCGTTTATTCTGGTCATATGGATGAGCCGGAGAAACATAGGCGAACACTGCTCCATTAGCACCAGTTTTTAAAGAGGCAATTAATTTTTTTGCGTCTTTAAAGGGTTTATTGTCAGCATCATAAGCTTGTTCATACAATGAAAAGGAAAAGTCTTTCTTTAAATTGCCACTGCCATCGCGCAAGACTATTTTTAGGTAAGGCAATGTTTTAGTCACTACACGGTCATAACCGCAGACGAAACGAACGGCATCAAAAAACCAAAATTCACCCAAATCCGCCTTTTTATCATAAATTTTAATAGCATATATCTTTCTTGGATCCGGCTTAAAATTAAGTTCTGCTTTGCCAGAGCTATTAGTACTACCAGCGCCAACTTTCTTACCAGCTATTGGCCGACCGAAGATATCAACATCTTGCTCGTAGAATTCATATTTAAAAGAATTCAAAGCATCACCTCCAATACCAAAAAGATTAAGCGTTAACTTGGAAGAATCAGCACAAGTCTCCATTCCTGACTCCCAAGAAGTTCCCATCGTCCAATCATAATCGTTAAGTTGACCATCAAAAATCTCTACGTCCCATAAATAATTATACTCGCCATTATCTCCTTTTAAACCAAGAACATAGACTCCGGCTGGATATTCAAATATTCCGTAACCATCATCATTTGTTTGAAAAATACCAACCTTATCGCCTTTTATCTCATCATTATTATCATCAACTGTCTGCTCATATACTTCAATATTTGTTTTACCAGGAAAAAGAGCGCCGGTAGAACTACGCACAGTAACTTTAAAAGCACTTGAATAATAATCAACATTAGTCAGCAAAGCATCAACAACCTTAATATTATAAAGAGTAAATTTACGACTATTGCGTGTCAACTCCAAGACATAATTATCACCTTGACCGCCATCTAAACTGCGGACACTTCCCTGTGGTACATAAACACGCGCTGAACCGACGCTGCCGGTATTTAAAGAAGCGACCAAGTCCTTAGTTTGCTTAATCGGATTACCGTCAACATCATAACGCTGAGTATAAAGACTAAAATTAGTATTATAAAGCAAGCCGCCGTTATAATCTCGCAAAACAAAATTTATGCCACTCAAAGTTTTTTCTATACTGATTTGCTGACCGCAAGACAAGCTAATATCATAATACCAATAACTGGTAAAATCTTTCACAATAGATTGTAAGCGTAAAGCGTAAACGGCGCTAGGCGAAGTGCTATTACGGAATTTTAAAGAAGCAACACCAGTATTAGAATTAGCAGTTGCACTAGCCACTCGAGCTCCCGGCTTTGGTTTGTCGTTAGCATCTGTTATCTGGTAATATAACTCGGCTTTAACACCAGGAATATATAAATCACCAGCATCGCGAGCCACGACATCTACTTGCGTATCAAGATCGCAAACAGCCGCTCTAGCATCGGTCGCCGGATATAATAAACAAGCTGCAAAAACCAAGAAAAAAAAGGCAGCTAAATACAATTTATTTTGTTTCATATATTTAAAATTATCATCACCATACACAAGCGGCGACAAATAAATTATAGCATAGCCCGCTCGCTTCGCCAAACAAAAAACAGGCTTAAAGGCCTGTTTTTTGAGATTATGGCAAGAGGAAACTTTCGTTTATATTATTAATTTCAGCGTTTAAGGACAGACCATAATTATTACCGGTCATCGTTGCTCTCTCGAGATTAAGATTAACACCGCGCCCGCTTTGGTAATCAACGCCTAAATTAGCAGAAACGATTAACGCGGCGCTGCCACCAGCAGGAATACGCAAATAGTTTATATCGAAAACAATCCGATTATTAACCATTTGCCCGGCACTGGAAATGAGACGATTATCCAACCTGAGCTTAAAGTTATCCAAATCGAAACGACCAGCAGAGGCAGCATTGTCAAAAACTAACTCTTTAATATAAATATCTTCCTGTCCGCTCGTTTCGGTAATAGTAAAAACACCGAGTTTTTGTTGACTACCATTATTATTCAGACTTTCTTCATTAATTGTTGCCCTCCCTAGAATCTGACCAGCATCAACCATCTTAAATTCGCCACCCAACAAGGGGAAAGATCCGTCTACTTGTAAATTTGCCTTGATTGATTCAGACGACATTACTTTAAAACGAATATTTTGATTATGAGTATTTTCAACAGAATTAAGATCAAGCATAACCTTGAGTTCTAAACGGCTATTTCCCGCCAGAGATAAAGCCACCTGATTGAAGCTAATAGTCGCCTGGCGATCATAAAAACTACTATGGCCCTTAACTCTTTCGCCACTGGCAGTATTGATCAAATAAACATCATCAATTAAATCATCATTATATAAACCTTCAAGATCAAAAATCAGGCTTTGGATAGAGGCCGCTTCAGTTCCCGTTTGAAAGACTAAAGTCATTACCTGGTTATCATGCGTACCCGGCACCAGAGCGTTGGCATTTGGCGAACTAGGCACAGCAATCTGAGACAAACTAAGACCACTTTCTTTTTCCAAGCCGGCCTCTTGATAAGAAGCTTCCGCTTGATACTGCGCCAATTCAAAATCGCTAACCGTCAAAGGCAAAACATTTTCCAGCTTGTAATCAAGGATGGACTGCAAGCCCGTCATTTTAATGCTCTTACCCTGTTCAATATAATATAAATCATCGCTCGAGGCTGTTTTTATCAACCTAGCTTCCGACCACCGAGCTAATTCTTCCGGACTGATAATTTTTACATCAGACCACTGATTGCCGTAAGCCAAAAAAATTGCTTCATTAAGATAAGCTTTACGCTGATAAGTGGCATGGTTAAGATAATAGACAGTATTATCCCCTGGCACTTTAACTTGTCTAATATCAGGGCTCAAAGCCTTAGCTTGGCCAATATTAAACAAAAATATCAAAAAAATTAGGAGAAAAAAGCCAAGAAAAGACTGATTATATGTTTTTTTCTTAAATGTAAGCATAATAATATTAAAAATGTTAATCTTTCACACAGAAGAATTATAGCAGTTTTTTAAATTAATGTCAATAGTGTTAACTTGACAAACGGAGATAAAAAGGGGTAATGTCTAAGCAAGAGAACCTTAACAAAAAAGGAGGTAAAAATGGAAAATCAGAACAACTGGGACACCAGCAGAATAATCCGGACGATTTTATTAATTGTCCTCGGTTTACTACTATTAATTGCGCTGCTAACCGGTGCAAACATCTTATTTTTTTGGAGTATTTTTTCTTGGCTCCAAAATACAATCCAAATCAATGCCGGCTTAGACGGAACGCTTGCTAAAGGCATCGCGGCAATTATAATGGCCGGAGTCGTTATGCTCCCACTCGGTAAATTATTGATATCGTTTAGTCCTATACCGCAAAAACAAAAGGGACTGTATCGAGCGATAATCTTTATTTGCATCTCTATTTTTTTCTTCTTCATATATTTTGGCGGAGAAAAAACTTACTTCAACAACCAGACCGGTGAGGCTATGAAATATTATTCGATTTCACCGAACGGTTCTTACAGATTCTTCTCTGAACCGGGCTACGATCCTGAAACCGGCGACGCTTTAAAAATAGTTTCTAAAGAAACGATTCTCCGCATGCAGGGTTCACCCCTACCAGAGGATCGCAAAAAAAATGACTATTTTGATAGCGAAACCGGCGAACCGCTTAAATATTACTCCATCTCACCCTCAGGAAATTACCGTTTCTTTTCTAATCCTGGCTACGATCCGGAAACCGGCGACAAGCTAAAAGTTGTCACTAAAGAAGTGATTATGGAAAGCCAGGGCTACAACAAAAAGAGTGAAAATCAAGTAGCACCGAAGGAAGAGGAAAAGAAATCCGAAATAGCTGAGATTGCCGTCGAAACCGCCGATAAATACGAGAAAGCGATTATCGCTGAAAAACCAGCCGATATTTACATCTCGCCGCTCGGGAAAACATCTTTTCCAAAAAAAGAACAGGTTAATGAAGACAAGAAAGGGCGCTTAATATTCGATAATCAATCAAAGGCGACGATCTGGATTCTAAACTCTTATAAAGAAAGAATCTTAACGGTTCCACCTAATGATTTGAGGACATTTGAGCTCAAAACCGGAAAATATTATTTTACCGCTAACAAAGGAGTCTCTTACGAAAACTTCTCTATAAGCGAAAATAATGATAACTACCAGACCTTTATCGCCCGTACTATTAGTACGCGGACGACAAAAACAAAAAATTATTACAAACCACCGGCTAAAAAAAATGTCCGGGCTGCTTTTCAACGAAACTATTAATAAATTAAAAAATGGAGGTCGCTATGCCACAATTTTCTATGAGCTATATTATAATCTCGCTCTTGTGCGGATATATATGCTATTCCTTTGCGAAGGACAAAAACATGAAAAACCCTTATTTGGCTTTCGCTGTCGGCTTCGTCGGCAGCTTCTTGGCAGTCATTATATTTGCTGCCATCCAAAAGAAGGTTGCAAAAAAGGGGCCATAAAACCCCTAATCACATATTCTAAAGGCCTGATCAATGATCAGGCTTTTTTTCATGGAAAAATTGCTTTTCAGGCGCCTTATTGCTATGATTTAGACATAAATCTATGCCACATCGGTTCAAAAAAATCATCTTTCTTGGCGGGGATATCGGCGTTTTGCACTTAGCTTTAGCTCTAACCCTCTTTATCCGCTACCGCTTAATAGACGGGGTGCGCGATCTCAGCCCTTTTTGGCGCGGACATTGGCCTTATTTTATTGGCGTCTTTTTGATTTTCCTCCTTGTTTTTTATATCAACAGTCTCTACAGCCTCAGACAAATGGTAAAGACCCGGGCTTTTATTCGCCGCAGTGTAAATAGTGTCATTGCGGCCACCCTAATTGCCATGATTTATTTCTATATTAATCCACGAGTCGATATTGCACCAAAAACTAATCTCGTTATTTTCGCTGCCATCGCTTTGATTGGCTTTATCATTTGGCGCCGCCTCGCTTATCGCCTAATAAATAAGCGTTCCTGGCAAAATAATATTGCCATTATTGGCGATGGCGAGCAGGCACAAACACTAGCTGAAGATCTAAAAAAAAGGCCGGAACTGGGCTACTGTGCCGCTTTGCTCGTCCGCAATCTGGAAGAATTAAAGGCTCTAGAAGAAGATATCCGTCAAAAAAATATCCGGACTATTATTTTAATAGACGACCTAGACGCTGCGGCTATTTTACATCAAGCTCTTTTTACTCTTCTGCGCCACAAAGTAAATTTTATTTCTTACTCCGATTTTTACGAACAAATTAATGAAAGCATCCCGATTGAGAATATCCAGCAAAACTGGTTTTTAGAAAATCTGCAAGAGGCAGAAAAAAATTATTTTGATTTTTTTAAAAAATGCGGCGATTTCTTCGGAGCGGCCTGTCTGCTAATCATTTCCCTGCCCGCCTGGCCGTTTATTGCTTTTATTATTAAACTCGACAGTCGCGGATCAGTTATATTTATTCAGGATCGAGTCGGTCAGAATGGAGAACTTTTCCGTCTCTATAAATTCCGCACCATGCGAGGCGGCGATGACCCGGCGAAAACAGCTTCCGAAAATGAAAAAAGAATAACTGCTATCGGACGATGGCTACGCGCCTCAAGACTAGATGAAATACCACAACTACTTAATATTCTTAAAGGAGAAATGAGTTTTATTGGACCACGCCCAGAAAAACCAGAATTATCCGCCGAACTAAGAAAACAAGTGCCTTTCTACGATACTAGACTCCTAATCAAACCAGGCCTAAGCGGCTGGGATCAGGTATCCGGCGAGTACCATTCTTCCACGCCTGATGACACTTGGAAGAAATTACAACACGATCTATATTATATCAAGCATAGATCCCTTTATCTTGATTTCGTCATTATCTTAAAAACTATTGCTACAATATTAGCACGAGAGGGGAGATAAATTTGGGTAAATCAATAAATTTTTAATATGAATAATGAATCAAGCGCAGAGGATATCATTTTATTTGTTTCACACCAAAAAAAGAAATGTGGTGTCTATGAATTTGGTAAAAATATAGCAGAAGCGATAGTAAAATCAAAAAAATATAAATTTATATATATTGAATGCTCATCGCTGGACGATATATATAATGGTATTAAAACATATAATCCCA
>CAIZYV010000028.1 GCA_903937325.1 Candidatus Falkowiibacteriota bacterium
AAAACACTTTTGGGCAAACGTAGTGCCAAATAAATGCTTCCGGCTGTTAAATTTGAAGGCAAAGAACCGCGATGCTTAAGTAAAACAGAGGTCGGGCGAGCTTGGGACCAAATTTTTTTTAAAACTTCTCGTTGATGTTTATTTATCTTAACATAAGTCTCTGCCATTTTAAGGCTAGAGACAAGCACTAAAAGAGGGAGTTTTAAGTCACGGCGCTTAATGGCAAATATTTTATCTATTGCTGCCTTATTATCAGCGAGACAAGACAAACCGTAAACAGTATCTGTTGGCAACATTAAAACCTCCCCACGGCGTAAACGCGCTGATAGAAGCTGGCGCAAGATTAAATCATTATTAGATTTTAAAGTAAAGCACTCCATAGCTTAAATCAAGGATTGCAAGGCTTTCAAAGCATCTGGTAAGAAAGGCATAACAATTTGTACTATTTTTAAGAAGAATGGTGCGACCTGCGAAGAAATTAAATTATCGCCAAAAAGACTGCCAATCCAGACATAACGAGATACAACAAATAAAATTAAACCAATAAATAAAGAACCCTCTAAAAAACCAACGGCACCACCTAAAAGGCGATTGATTAATTTTGTAAAAGGAATGATGGAAATGACATTAAATATTTTTTCTAAAATGACAAACACCCAATCTATTACCATCGTCACTAAAACAAAAACGACAATAAAAGAAACGACTTTCCCAAGATTTTCTCGGCTACCAAAAATATTTTGACTCCATTCGTAAAAAGGCAAATAAAAACGGCTAGCAACAAAAGCGCCAACGATTAAGCCGACGATATTACCAAGCAAACGAATCAAACCTTTAGCCAAGCCATTAAAAACAAAGCCGAGCACAATAACGATAAGCGCGATGTCAAAATAAGACATATAATTAGGCGACTTTATTCGGCACATCCAAGCGCGGAAATAAAGATTCACCTTTTAAAATTTGAGAAGAAGAAAATTGTTTGATGATCTGTTCGGCAGTTAAAGGTAGAAATGGCTGCAACATGACGGCAATACTCAAAATACGCTTTGCCAAAGGTTTCAAAACGGCGGCAATTTCCGCCTGATCGCTTAATTTCCACGGCGCCTTAATCGTTAAATCTTCATTACAAGCAGCAATTTCCTGCCAAATAAATTGTAGGGCGCGGTTAAATTGATAATTAGCTAAGCCGCTTTCTAGGTGCAAACGTTGTATAGCTGACTCTGTGTCAATTTTTAGATTGGTAACAATAAGATTTTTTTCTAAAAGCGTGCTGACTCTGGCGACCAGATTACCCAAGCCATTTGCCAAATCAGCGTTATATTTCTGACGCAAACGCTCTTCGGAAAAATCGCTGTCTTCAAAAGGTGGTATTTCTGTTAAAAGATAATAACGTAAAGCTTCGGCGCCATAATTTTTAGCAAATAAAAACGGATCGACACTATTACCGAGACTTTTACTTATTTTTTGGCCATCCGCCGTTAAAAATCCAAAGATTAAAACTTGCTTAGAAAGAGGTAAGCCGGCCGACAACAGCATTGCTTGCCACATCGCTGTTTGCTGGCGAAGATTATCTTTGCCACAAACTTGAACAGCTGGCCAAAAAGCCTGAAAATTAAGCTCATCTTCTGGCCAACCGAGAGTAGAAATATAATTTACCAAAGCATCAAACCAAACATACATTACCTGCTCATCATCACCAGGCACGGGTACGCCATTAGGCATTTTAGCTTTAAGACGAGAAATGCTGAAATCTTGCAAACCGCTACCGACAAAATTCTTAATTTCCGTGAAACGATGGGTAGGAATAACAAAATCAGGATGAGATTCGTAAAAAGATAAAAGTTCCGTCTGATATTTTGAAAAGCGAAAAAAATAATTTTCTTCTTCGATAATTTCCAATTCACGGTTAGCGTGCCAAGGACAACGGCCTTCCACTAATTCCGAATCAGTCTTTTCTAATTCACAACCGACACAATATTTAACACTATAAACCTTCTTATAAATATCTCCTTTAGCCTCACAGAGACGCCAGAAAGCTTGAGCCGCTTGTTCATGATGAGCGTCAGAAGTACGAATAAAATTAGTAAAACTAAGATTTAAAGCTTCTTTTAGAGATGCAAAGCGAGCGGCGTAGGGATCGCAATAAGCGCGAGGCGACAAACCGGCTGTTTCCGCTTGCTGAAAAATTTTCAAACCATGTTCATCGGTGCCGGTATTAAAAATAACCTCCCGGCCTTGCAATCTTTGCCAACGGGCAATAACATCCGCCTTGATCATTTCCGCGGCAAAGCCGATATGTGGATCGGAGTTAGTGTAAGGCAAGGTGGTGGTGATATAAAATTTATTTTTATCTGACATATTTTACATTTATTTTTCTTACTAAAACCACAAATTCCCCTTTTTGCATCTCTTCATCTTTATCCAAGCGTTCCGCTAATTCCGCCGGCGTGCCAAAATAAAGGCTTTCAAACATTTTTGTCAGTTCCCGTCCGATCATTACTTCTATCGGCCGATTTAATTCGGCGCTAAAGGCAGTCAGTTCCGCCAAGCATTTTTTTATTCGATGCTTGGATTCATAGAAAGCGGCCGGATATTCGGAAAATAATATATCTTTAATCATCGTCTGCCGACCCTTTTTATGAGGTAAAAAACCAAAAAAAGAAAAGCGGTCGACCGGCCAGCCGGAAACGGACAAAGCAGCAATAACAGCGCTAGCGCCAGGAAGAGGCACAATTTTCAATTCCTCCCCATACTCTTTACGAGCGGAAGAAACAAGAAAAGAACCGGGATCAGAAATACCGGGTGTGCCGGCATCAGATACTAAGGCCAAATCTTTTTCCTCGCCAAGATAACGCAGTAACTGCTGAATCTTGGCTGGCCCGGAATGCTGATGATAAGAAATAGTTGGTGTCTTAATCTCGTACTTATTAAGTAATTGTCTGGTAACTCGTGTATCCTCACACAAAATATAAGAAACTTCACGTAAAACCCGTAGGGCGCGCAAACTGATATCTTCCAAATTACCAATTGGCGTAGCCGCCACGAATAAAGTGCCTAGGGCCATAATTAAACCATATTATCTTTACGCTCTTTAATATATTTCGTCCACTCTTCCGCAATATCAACAATGATCTTGAAAGGTGCTTCAATAATAAAATCAAAAATAAAGATAAAAATATTAACTTTAGAAACATTGCGAGATAACCATTTACCCGCAATAATAATCGGCATATAAAAAAGATCGGTGAAGAATGTCCAGAGATTTTCCTTCTTTTCAATCACTAAGAGCTCTTTAACGCCGCTAGTAACAATGATGCTAAAAAAACTAACAAAAGCTAAGAAAAAAAGAAAAATAATGACACTAACCCAATTAAAGTTGGCTTTAGTCAGCAACCAGATAATAACATAAGTAGAAACAAAAAAAGTGCAGGTATAAATTAAATTGAAAATAAAATTAATCGCTTTGCCCCGTTTTTTTGGATTGCGTAATTTTATTGCTTGCTGCCGCTCGGAGCCAACCAAAGAAATTTCTTTAACTCCAGCGATGATACGATCGGTATTACTATCGCTCGGTACGCGCGTGAACGTAACAAACAAAAAAAGCAAAACTGCCGGAAACACAACATTTATACCCAAAGAAATAGGATTAAGAGGCTCATTAAACCATTTAATCGCCGGTACTTCTATTAAAAAAACAAAAATTGATTTAGTTAAAAAAATGTAAATAATGCTACGCAAAGCCGCTCGCCACAAACGAGACTTAGCTTTTTTATATTTTTGATTACAGACCTTACGGATAGCATTAAGAAAAGTTTTAGGATTCTGCTTAAATTCATTATAAATTTTGGCCGGGTCATTACTAATTGTATCTTGCAAAACGGTAAAATATAAAGAATAGCGCCGAACCAAACGATCGAGTTGCTTTTTTAAAGGATGTTTTAATTGAAATTCGATGGCTGACCGCAAGACCCTGATACGAGAAGCAATATCTGCAATTTTTTCGGGAGTCGGCTGCTTCGCATCGACAGCATCAGATGACCAATCCTGGTTATAATATTTAAATAAAACAAAAGCCAGCATATCCTCATCAAAACGAGAATAAGTACGGCTGATACTTAAATAAATCTGAATATTAAGATCAGGGCCAAAAGGTAATTCCGGCGGCAACTGGATAATGCGACCCATAGTGTCGAACATGACATTCACCATGGCCTGCTTAGTTTGATTACTAACTAAATTTTCTTCAATCTCACAAGCAGCTAAATGTAAAATCCATTTTACTAGGTTATTCTTATCCTGAATATCGTTCTTTGCTTTCTTAATATCAGTCTGTAAACCTAGGCCGGAATCATAAGCCTGTAAACAGGAACGCTTTAAAGACAAATATTTATCCAGAATTTGAGAGACTTCTCCAACCTTAGCTTCCGGTAAAGAATTATTAGGGAGATAACTAGCTCTAATTAATTCAGCTAAAAGATGCCGGGATAGTTCTTCGGTACCCTGCACCTTTAAAAGCCCTTCAATGACTATCTGACGCTTTAAAATACGAGCGATAGCATTTTTCCTTAATAAATGATCTTCTTCGTAATCAACCGCATTACGAACCTTTTCATAAAAAAAGGCCATCTTGGAAATCAAGTCGGAAACTTGCAGACGAGGAGATTCATCATCTTGGCCGCTAGCAGGACGATTCAAATCATTATAAATCGCCTGAAAGAGCTTTTTGGTATTCTCGTTCATCTCTTCCCCGCCGCTTATAGTTTTTTTTGTTTCTAAATTAGGGCTAACCATATAAATTTTTTGTTCATTTTTATTTTATCCTGTTTACCCCGAAAAAGCAACGGGAAAGAGTCTCCTAGCTTGACACAGACAGATGATTTCGGTAATATATAAACAGATACAAAAAGTGGCCTCAAAGGCTCTTTTTAATATTACAAATTTAACCTAATATGAGCAAAATTAGCCGCTACTTCCAAGAATCTTTGGAAGAAATGAAAAAAGTTACCTGGCCGACAAAAAAAGAAACCTACACTTACACGGTTCTAGTTATCGTGATTTCTTTAGCCGTCGCTGCCTTTTTGGGAATCTTAGATTATATCTTTAATCTTGGCTTCACTAAATTTATTATTCAATAAAATTCTCCCTCAAGCGCGCAGGAAAAAGGCGTCCACAGCCAAGCATCCCGCGCTTTTAAAACTATGGCCAAACAACTTTTAAACCAAGGACGACGCTGGTATGTCCTCCATACTTATTCCGGGTATGAAGAAAACGTCGCTCAGAATTTGAAGCAAAGAGTGGAATCTTTAGACATGGAAAATAAAATCTTCAATATCCTAATCCCGACCGAAAAGAAGATTAAAATTAAAAACGGCAAGCGTAAGGTTGTAGAAGAAAAAATTTTTCCCGGCTATATTCTAGTAGAGATGGAAGTGACTGATGATTCTTGGTATGTCGTTCGCAACACACCAAATGTCACCGGTTTTATCGGTACCGGCACAATACCAACACCAATCAGCGATACAGAAGTAAAGGCTCTACAGAAAAGAATGGGAGTGGAAGATCCAAAATTCACAATTGATGTTATTATCGGTTCTCCAGTTAAAATAAATGAGGGTCCTTTCAAGAATATGGAAGGAAAAGTCACTAGCATCGACGAAGCTAAAGGAAAAGTCAAAGTCTCCGTTTCCATGTTTGGTCGCGAAACCCCGGTAGAATTAGACTTTCTGCAAATTAAAAAATCCTAAGTCAATTTATATAAGCTTATCCGGATGCTTCTACCGGTCGAGCCGAGAATTACAAAATATATGGCTAAGAAGATAAAAACAAAAATCAAATTACAAATTACCGGCGGACAAGCTAACCCAGCTCCTCCCGTCGGTCCAGCTTTAGGCCAGCATGGCTTAAATATTGCCGAATTCTGTCAGAAATTTAACGAAGCGACCCGCGACAAAATGGGCGACGTTGTTCCGGTAGAAATAACTGTTTTTGACGATCGCACTTATACCTTCATCTTAAAAACACCTCCCGCTTCAGAGTTATTAAAAAAAGCGGCCGGCATTAAGAAAGGTTCTGGTAAACCTCGTTCCGATAAAGTCGGACAAATAACCAAAGCGCAGTTGGCTGAAATTGCTAAAACAAAAATGCCCGATCTTAATGCTCGCGATCTGGAAGCGGCAATGAATATCATCGCCGGCACCGCCAGACAAATGGGCGTAGAAATCAAAAATTAATTATAATTGTGGGAGCTTGCCGCACTTTTAAGCGCTAAACAAGCGTTATCTCACCACGAAAAAATATGTCTAAAAAAGACGATAAAAAAACCATCGCTGCCCCTCTAGCGGCAAAAAAGAAAATCAAAGATCTTTCCTCTATTTACGATCGCCTGAAAGCTTATAATCTCAGTGAAGCAATCGCTATAGTCAAAAAAATAAATAAAACTAAGTTTGATCCTTCCTTAGAAATTCATATTCGCCTAGGTATTAATCCGAAAAAAAGTGACCAACAAGTCAGAGGTGCCGTCAGCCTGCCTCATGGTACCGGTAAAACCGTGCGCATCGCCGCTTTCGTCTCACCGAGCAATGAAGCCGCCTGTAAGGCAGCCGGCGCTGAATTTGTTGGCGGTGAAGAATTAATTGAACAAATTAAAAAAACCGAAAAAACTGATTTTGAAGTAGCCATCGCTGAACCTTTAATGATGAAAAATCTGGCTGTGATCGCAAAAATATTAGGAACACGCGGTCTAATGCCCTCACCAAAAAATGACACTGTTTCTCTTAACCCGGTTAAGGCTGTAGAAGAATTAAAAAAGGGTAAAATTAGTTTCAAAAACGACGACACCAGCAACTTACATGCCGTTATTGGCAAATTAAGCTTTGAAGATCAGAAATTGGTTGAAAATTTTCAAGCTTTTATCGATAATATCCGCAAAATCAAACCAGCTACCGCTAAGGGTTCTTATATCAAAAATGTATCAATCTGCTCTTCTATGAGCCCGAGCGTTAAAGTAAGTTTAAGCTAATTTCTTGACTTTTTTAAAAGGAAAAGTTAAAATCAACGAGTAAGTTTTGTTAGAGACACGAGCGGCTAGTCCGTATTGCTTTAAGCAAAATAATACGAACTAGCCGCTTGTAGTTTATAGGCAACAAAGGTCGCCTTACAAGTTTTGTAAATACAAGTCATCCGCTAAAGTCGCTAAGGCGACTTAGAGGATAAGCAAACACATGAAAAAGTTATTTGTCGGCGGTTTGTCTTTTCAGACAACCGAAGATGTGTTAGCGGACGCCTTTGCCAAAGCTGGCACTGTCACTTCCGCTGTCATCATCAAAGACCGCATGACTCAGCGCTCTAAAGGCTTCGGCTTCGTAGAGATGGATACTGAGGAAGAAGCACAAGCCGCAATTGCGATGTGGAACGGCCAAGAATTAGATGGTCGCCGCGTAGCTGTTAATGAGGCTCGCCCTTTAGAAAAGCGCTTCTAAGCTAAATCAAATATTTTGAATATAGCTAAAATAAAAACTCCCGTCAGGGAGTTTTTATGTTGCTTAAAAAATTCTATCAATCAGGAGTATTATCCTCATTTCTATTCTCTGGACACATATATTTATCGTTTATTTTTTTTAATTTTAAGCCCAACGAAAACCTTTTTAGTTAACGGATGCTCTTTTTCATACATAGCAATAACTTTACGCAAACCTTCTACCGCCATCATAGAGCAATGTATTTTCTGACGCGGCAAGCCGCCCAATTCATCAACTATTGCCTGCCAATTAAATTTTTTGGCGGCTGCCAAGCTCATTCCCTTCACTTTTTCCGTCATAATAGAAGCGGTAGCAATATTAGAAGCGCAACCAAAAGAAAGAAACTTAATATCCTGTATCTTGCCTCCTTTGACTTTTAACGTAAATGATAATTGGTCGCCACAAACCATATTACCAATTTCCGCCTGGGCGTCTGGATTCTTTAAAAGTCCGATATTTTTCGGCTTTAAAAAATGCTTAATCGTTTTAGGGGTGTAATTTAAAGACATATATGCAAAATCCTTATTTAACTGGGCTAAAAGCTCGTAAACGAGCAACGGTTTTTTTCAAAACACTAATAGTATAATCAATTTCTTTTTTCGTATTAAAGCGACCAAGAGAAAAACGAATATTACTATTTAAATCATAATCAGCTAGGCCAATGGCTGATAAGACGTAAGAACCTTTCAAATTATGAGCGCTACAAGCTGAACCGGTGGAAACCTGAATGCCGTGCATAGATAAATCCATTAAAACTGCTTCGCCTTCAATTCGCCCGAAACGAACATTTAGATTATTCTCGACACGTTTCTTTAAAGAGCCGTTCAATTTTAAACCAGGTATTTCCGTTTTTAATCTTTGCCAAAAATATCCACGCAAAGTTTTAACTTGACGTAAATAAGAAGCACGTTCGGCATAAGCAATCCGCAAAGCTTCAGTTAGACCAATAATACCGGGTAAATTATAAGTACCAGCCCTTAAACCGTTTTCCTGTTCGCCACCACTAATAAGGGGGTCGATCTTGATACCCGATCGGACGTAAGCCAGGCCAACTCCTTTCGGTCCATAAAATTTATGAGCCGATAAACTCGCCAGATCAATTCCAATTTTTTGCAGATTAATTTTTAAATAAGGAACGGCTTGAACTAAATCGCTATGAAAATAAGAACCATTCTTATGAACAATCTTAGAAATCACCGAAAGATCCTGGATGCTGCCGATTTCGTTATTAACTGCCATGATCGAAACTAATACGGTATCCGATCGCAATAATCTCTTCAAAGCCACAAGGTCAACACTACCATCGGCTGTAACCGGAGCAAAATCAATTTCATAGCCTTCAAGTACTAATAATTTTGCGGTTTGATAAACAGAAGGATGCTCAATAGCGGAAACAATCAGATGCTTCCCTTTCTGTCTATTGGCGCGCATCAGACCTCTAATAATAAAATTATTGGCCTCACTTGCACCACTAGTAAAAATAATACCGTTCGCTTCCCCACCCAAAATACCCGCTATTTCACCACGAGCTCTCTCTAAAACTAGATTATTTTGCTGGCCCAAGGAATGAATAGATGAGGCATTACCGTACTTATCTGATAAATATGGCATCATCGCCTTAAGAATACGGGGATCCAATTTCGTAGTAGCGGCATTATCTAGATATACATTCATAGTTATAAAATTAAATACTTAATTCAATTATAAAACAAAACAGCTTTTTGTCCAATAAAAAAGCGAAAATAAAATATTTTTCGCTTTTTAACAACTTTTTATTTAACTAATTCTATGCTCATAATGATTATATCGGCCGTAGGATGGTCGTTTTCATTAACGGCAGTATTTTCTATTTTACTAACGATATCAAGCCCATCAACAACTTCACCAAAATTAGTATGAGCGCCATCTAACCAAGGAGTCGAAGCGGCCGTAACGATGAAAAACTGAGAACCGTTTGTACCAGGGCCGCCATTGGCCATCGCGAGTGATCCGGCGACTAATTTATGACTATTAAATTCATCTTTAAAGGTATAACCTGGGCCACCAAAGCCATCATTAGACCAATCATCGTCCTTGCTGTTAGGATCGCCGCCCTGAATCATAAAATTCTTGATAACACGATGAAATTTACTATTATTATAAAAACCGGATTGAGCCAAATTAAAAAAATTATTAACAGTCACAGGCGATTCTTCATTATAGAATTTTACCGTAATATTCCCCTGATTGGTTTTGATAATCGCACTGCTATAACGAGAAACAAGGTCAATTTGTTTATCGGGCGCCACAACGCTAGCAACAGCATTATCTTTAACATCTGCTTGTGTATCTTCTGAAGAAACGGCCGCATCACCGGGATTAGTTTGGGCAGAAAATTCCCCTAAATCAGACAACTTATCTTCTTTAACTGCTACCGGCGGCTTAGCGGCATTGGAGACCGCTGCTTCTGATTGTAAATCCATATTATCGTTGATATTAGGCACTTCAGTCCCACAAGCGGAGAGAGCTAGAGCTGTCAGCGCCA
>CAIZYV010000029.1 GCA_903937325.1 Candidatus Falkowiibacteriota bacterium
AAAGATTCCGCCTTGCCGCCGATTCCTGTGCCGATACTGAAGGCCCCCCGCCCAGACGCGTGTTCAAATATCTTTTTTGCAACAGATCCTTCAACTAAAAGATCTTTCAGCATTACCGATAAATATTGATTAAGAATCAAAGCTTGTTCGGTAACGGAAGGTGCTTGGCGCAAATCATAAAGGTAAGTCAAAACGCTGCCCTCAGGATTATTCATTTCCTTTAAAAGATCGACATTATCGGTCAGAAGTTCTGTTAGATTTTGTTCAGGCTTAATATTATTTTCACTGATAAATTCTAACAGGACTTTATCCCTTAAAGAAGGCGCGCCCTGAGATTTAATATTCTCTAAAACATTAGCAATTGTGCCTTTAGCTGCCGGCTTATTGGCAATGATGTTATCGAAATTATCTTGCAAACCGGTCGATTCAGCATCGCTATTTCCTGCCGCCGAAGAAGAAGCGCTTTCCGCCACTTGACTATCCGGCTGGGCATCTGGCGTCGAAGAAACTGTCTCATTAATATTATTTGCACCCTCAGCGGCCACATCGTTAGCAGGGCTAGTATCACCGATGGCCGCATCATCACTATCCGGGGATAAACCACCAGCATCCAAAGACGAAGCTTTCAATTTCTCAGACAAAAAATCTGAAAGATTATTAATTACGTGACCGCTGTCATCCAATAAGAGGCCGGAAACTTCATCACCCTGATTATTAAAGAAACAATAAGTATTATCAGCTGTATTAACATAAACATCTTCGCCGCCGATATTAGCTCGAATAACATTTTCTTCTGCAAAAGTTGTTTGTCCTGGCTTTAAACCGAGTTTAGCCCCAGCTTGGTCAGCCCACAATTCATTAGCATCAGCTGAATCAGGTGAGGCGACATCAGCCACATTACTAGCAGCTTGCTCGAGGCTAGGTAAAAAATCCGGCTCTATGCCGCTAGAGGCATATAATTCAATAATTAGACCATCGGCGCTTTCGCGTATAGTTACAAAATCGCCATCATGAACCAAATCAGGAAGATCACCGTTAGCGGCTAAAAGCTCATTGGTTTGTGTCGAGGCCCACTGATAAAGCTCAAAACGATTGTTAAGATTACCTCTATAGCCAAGTTCCTCCGCATGATTTTTAAAGATCTCCCGAGCCGAGCGCCAAACTGAATCATATTGCCCTTCTTCTAGACCGCTATTACTAATTTTGTCGGACCAGAAGCCAGATGAGACATTTTTATCCAGGCTAAGGTTGTCTATCAAGCTTGTTTCAGGGGCAATTTTTTGATCGGCTAAAATCGTTTCGGTCGCTAAAGTAGTTTGATCGCTGCCGCTAGGCAAAGCTGCTTCCGTAGCTACAGTCCCAGTAATATTATCATTACTAGCGGCTTGTCCTAAATCGCTATTATCTAAATTAACAGAAATATTTTGGTTATTAATTAAAGCTGCTTCCGTCACACCACTCGGTTGAGTGACAAATGAATTTTTCAAAAAGTGATAGGCTTCTTTAACATTAAAATTAATCCAATTGCCTGCAAAATGACTAAGTGCATAACCAGCCCCGGCAAAAACAAGACCGCCAACAGCTCCAGAAATCATTTGATCTTCAATAAAAATACGACGACTAGTTTCTATTTTTTGATCAGCAAAATATTCTAAGCTGGTGAGTAATTCTTCTGCTCTTTCCTTGGTTTTATTAATCGCCTCCCAAGCTTTATGCTTAGCCGGATTTTCCGGTGCCAATTCTTCATTATACATAAAACGGAAATCGTCAAAACCAGCTAAAACTAAATCAGCTTTACTTAAACTCTGATAAAAATCCAAACTATTAACACTGCGTTCTTCAATACTACCAAAATTCACTAAACCACGTTCAAAAAGATCGCGGTTAAATTCTAAGCGGCGCATCAGCCGACCAAGTAAATCTTTCTTCTGACTATCGTCAGTAGCGTGATTAATTTGATCCAAAAGAAAATATAATTTTTCTATTAAATCGACCGATTTTAGAGTCTTACGATCGATACTCTCTGTTTGGTTATCTGCAAGCTGTTTATCAATTTGTTTTAACTGTTCCAATAAAAATTCATATGACTGTCTATCGGTTGAAGAGGCTTTCAGAACTAACCAACTTTCCGGATCAAGCGCGTGCTCTGTCGGCACTATTTTCCTGATTGTTCCTAAAATTTCTCGCCTTTTAACCATGGCGTAAGAATCGGATAATGCCTTCTTATCAATAAAGTGATCTTTCTGACGCAAAGCAGTTTTTGCCCGCTCTCGTCCTCGCCAAATACCAATACCAACCGCTACAGCTGGAAGAGCCACGATACCAATAGGAATAGCTAGTGCTGTCCTAGCTAGATAACCACCGGCGATGAATTTCCAATTTTCCTTAGCTAAAGCCTTGCCTAACATTGACTTACCGTGCAACATTTTTTCCCATTCCTTTTCCAGTTCTGGATTAGCAGCCATAAACTGGGTAAGATAAATCTTAGCGTCCGCCTGATTAAGTTTCTGTAAAACTTCGCTATCTTTAAGCTTCAATTTTTCACCCAACATATAAGCAAGATGTGCTCTATTTTCCCGATAATCTCTTTTAGCTAGAAAATATTGAACCGCTTCCTTGTCTTTGCTTTGTAACTGTTCTTGTTGAGAAAGACAATCAAATTTGCGCTGCCAATATTTTGGCATTTCTGTCAGTTTAGCAGCCGCATCATTAAAATCATCCACAATCTGCTTTTGTTTATCATCTAGGCGATCATAATCAATATCGCCAACAAAATTAGCAACAAAATGTCCCGGAGAAACTTCTTGTGCTGATAAAGAAAATGTTTCTGCCCAATTAACCAAGCGCGTTAAATCGGCGCCATGCACAGCCAGGGACCCAAACTCTTGGGCGAGCAAACTTTCTCTGTTTTGTTTATTTAAACGAAAGGAATTAGCGATAGCAGCACCAAAACGAGCAAACAAGCCCTTGCCAGCTAGAGCCTGCTGTTGCTGCTCACTAACCTTATTTTTTGCTCTTTCTAAGGCAATCGATTTCAAACTATGAGCAATAATGATCTGAGAAGGAGGATTAATTTTTTCAAATCCAGGAATAGTTAATAAATCCTCCCGAGAAATTCTTAATTCAGCAAAGATTCTTAAAGCCTCGTAAGCAATCTTTTTTTCCTCTTCTTTTTTATCTGGTGCAACTTTATCTTTTTCATCAGCCGCAACCACAGCTCCTTTGTCTGATTCGAGGGCAACAGAATCAGCACCTTTTTTATCATCAACCGAGTCAATACTGGAACCAACAGCAGGAAGCGTTTTCGGTCGGGAAACAGGTTCTTCTGTATCCACCACCGCGGAATCATTAGAATAACGAGAAGCTAAAATATTATTGGCTAAAGCTATTTCCTCCTCTACCTGTGCTTGCTTTGCATCATCGGCTTCCTTCAAAGTCGCAATCTTTGCTTCATTATCCTTTATCATTTTATCAAGATAGGCCTGACGATCGACTTCAAGAGGGCGCGCCCGAGCAATCAGATCTTTTAAACCCTGTTGGTAAGCTTCATGATCAAAATTATCCTTACGAGGTTTTCTCTTTTTATTTGGCTTATTTTTTTTATCCACTTTCTCTATTTTTTTATTAGTCGCCGCCGATACTATCGCCGTCGTGTCAGTAATCGTATGATTTATTATCTCATCGCGCTTTTCATCAATTACAGCACTATCTTTCTTAAAATCAGGATTAACAATTAAAGAACCGGCGGCAATATTTTCATCATTCTTTTGTTCGGAAACAGACTCTTGCAAAGACTGAGTTTCAATATCAAGTATTTTAGGTAAATCGGCAATACTAATTTCCTGATACCCATCGGGTATTTCAGCAATTTTTTCTGTCGAAAACTTAAAATTAAATTCTCGCTCAAAGGCATTAAGCAGCGCCTGACGATCCTTGCCACGAGCGGCTTCAATTCTTTCCTGCCAATCGAGAACTTCAGGTAAACGAGCGGATAAAGCTTGCATATAAGCCCGGCTACCGACGCGCAGTTTTTTCTGCTCTAAAACGGCAACCTCCGAGACGCTCGTATTTTCTTTATCTTTCATAAAATTGATTTTGATTTATTGCAGAGATTTTAATTTATTAAGAATATCTTCCGCCTGAGTGGCATTATCTGCGTCTTTAAATTTTTTGATCAAAGCCATCTTTTGTTTATGCAAAAACAATAAAGCCCGCTTAGCCTCCTTAAAAATACTCTCTATTTCCTTTGCTGCTTCGACCGTGGATGTATTCATAAATAAAGCCAAATTAAAAAATCTGTCTCATAATATCTAAAAACATTATAGCAGAAAAGACTTCATTTTTCCAAGAAAAGAAAGGCGATAATAGACTCTTGACAGGCAGAAACAAATGATATAAGATAGGGATACTTGAAATATAAAATAGAATACGCTTTAAAAAACAAGGTATTTGTTATATCTCTGTTTTTTTCTGTCCTATCCGATGATGTTTCAAAAAAGAACTTTGACAATTTCAAACTTGGTGAAATAAATAGAAAATTTTGATGCGAATCGGCATCAATTCGGATAATACAAAAAGTAACCAGAATCTTTTCATCTTACTCTAATCGGTAAGATGATCTCTATATTAAAACAGAGAGTTTGATCCTGGCTCAGGATGAACGCTGGCGGTGTGTCTAAGGCATGCAAGTCGAATGCTAGTAGCAATACTGGCATGGCAAACGGGAGAGTAACACATTGGTAACCTACCTCGAAGACGGGGATAACCTTGCGAAAGCGAGAATAATACCCGATAGTATGTCAGAACTTAAGTTCTGCCATTAAAGCTCCGACGCTTCGAGAGGGGCCTATGTCCTATCAGCTTGTTGGTAAGGTAAAAGCTTACCAAGGCTATGACGGGTAGCGGGCGCGAGAGCGTGACCCGCCTCACTGGGACTGAGAACTGCCCAGACTCCTACGGGAGGCTGCAGTCAAGAATCTTCCTCAATGGGCGAAAGCCTGAAGGAGCGACACCGCGTGTATGAAGAAGCCCTTCGGGGTGTAAAGTACTTTTATATGTGACGAAACAATGACGGTAGCATATGAATAAGGGGCTGCTAACCTCGTGCCAGCAGCAGCGGTAATACGAGGGCCCCAAGCGTTATCCGGATTTATTGGGCGTAAAGCGTCCGTAGGTGGTTTATCGCATCTCCTGTTAAATCCCGAGGCTCAACCTCGGGTCAGCGGGAGAGATGGACAAACTAGAGATCGGAAGAGGCAAACGGAATTGCTGGTGTAGGGGTTAAATCCATTAATATCAGCAAGAACACCAAATGCGAAGGCAGTTTGCTAGGACGAATCTGACACTCAGTGGACGAAAGCGTGGGGAGCGAATGGGATTAGATACCCCAGTAGTCCACGCCGTAAACGATGGATACTAAGCATTGGAAGTATCGACCCTTTCAGTGCTGTTAATTTAAGGTAACCCGTTAAGTATCCCGCCTGGGGAGTACGGCCGCAAGGCTAAAACTCAAAGGAATAGACGGGGACCCGCACAAGCGGTGGAGCATGTGGTTTAATTCGACGATAAGCGAGGAACCTCACCAAGGCTTGACATCTAGCTGCAAGGCCTGGAAACAGGCCCGCCTTCGAGGGTGCTAGACAGATGCTGCATGGTTGTCGTCAGCTCGTGTCGTGAGATGTACCGTTAAGTCGGGAAACGAGCGCAACCCTGATCCTATGTTTTATATGTCATGGGAGACTGCCCGTTTTAAATGGGAGGAAGGTGGGATGACGTCAAATCAGCATGGTTCTTACGCCTTGGGCAACACACGTGCTACAATGGGCAATACAAAGGGCTGCCAAACCGCGAGGTGGAGCTAACCCCTAAAAGTTGTCCTCAGTTCGGATTGAAGGCTGAAATTCGCCTTCATGAAGCTGGAATCGCTAGTAATCGTGGATCAGCTATGCCACGGTGAATACGTTCTCGGGTCTTGTACTCACCGCCCGTCACGTCAAGGGAGTTGGTAGTGCCCGAAGGCTCATTTATGGGACGAAGGCAAGACCGATGACAGGGACGAAGTCGTAACAAGGCATCCGTAGCGGAAGCTGTGGATGGATCACCTCCTTTCTAGGGAGTAATTGTCCTTCATCATCGATGAAACAAGACAATAGTCGATATTGTACTTCGGTACAATAAATATTATCGCAAGATAGTATGAATATTATTCGAATCGGTGCCGATTAGACTCAAAATTTTTATCAAGTTGAAATACAAAAACCGCCTAAACGGCGGTTTTTTGTTTTAATCTAATCTTATAATTGACGAAAATATTGTCAAAGCATTTTTTCAGCTTTCACTCTCTGCTTTATATTACCTAGGGCGACAATACCAAGATTATAATATTTCTTACCATTAGCGTCACAATCATGCCAGCGCGTTAATAATTCTTGATGACTTAAATAGGTACGATTAACCGATGATGGATCTTCAAAATAAATTTTCTGATGATCATAACCAATAGCCACAACGTAATGACCATCAATCCAAGATTGCGCATAATCTTTTTTTTGCCCCGACCAGGCCTGCAAGGCAATAATTACTGGACGCCCTTGATCTAAATATCTCTTTAACTCCGCAAGGCTCATCCGACGGATTAGTTTTGCTTTAAGCTTAAAATGTTTAAATACTTTAAGAATATTCTCCGGGCTACTACCATCTTTATTAGTTTTAGCAAGTTCCATGAGTTTGTCTTCACGGACATCAAAACCATAATAAATTAGCACTGCTTGCAAAGCAGTAGCTCCGCAATCATAAGAATAGACTTGACGCAATTCCGGAAAATTTTTAATCATCATAAATTTAAACAAACAAAAATTAGCGCACCCCGATAGCCGCTCTAATTTTTTCCATTTTTACCTGAGTAATCTCGGCCGCTTTTTCTCTCCCCTGCTCTAAAACCGCTTGAGCATCGGCATCAGAAATCTGTTTGAATTTATCCTGAAAATCACCAAGGAATTTAGCTACCACCTCGGCCAAATCTTTTTTGAATTCACCATAGCCCTTGCCAGCATAGTCTTTAACTAAACGTGGAATCTGACGATTCCCTAAAGCCGCATAGATAGTGAGAAGGTTAGCTAAAGCCGGACGCTCAGCCGGATCATAATCAATATCTGTGCCGGAATCAGTCACCGCTTTTATTATTTTCTTCTTAGCAAGTTCAATATCATCGAGCAAAGCAATATAGCTATTTGCGCTATCATCGCTCTTCGCCATCTTCTTACTTGGATCAGTTAAACTCATCACCCGCGCTCCCTCTTTGCGCACGACCGCTTCGGGAATCACAAAGATCGGACCATATTCATTATTAAAGCGCTTAGCAATATCACGAGCTAATTCAACATGTTGTTTCTGATCCTCGCCAACTGGCACAGATTGAGTGTCATATAAGAGAATATCGGCAGCCATTAGAACAGGATAATCAAAAAGGCCAACCGAAACGGCGTCCTGTCTATCTCCTGCCTTATCCTTAAACTGTGTCATCTTTTTCAAATCGGCCATATAGGTGCCGAGACAATTCAAAATCCAAGCCAACTCAGTATGAGCAGGAACAGTTGATTGCTGAAAAATAATAGATTTTTGGGGATCAATGCCAGCCGCCAAATATATTTTAGTAATATCTAAAATCCGTCGTCGCAAAATAGTCGGATCTTGTTTAACGGTAATTGCGTGATAATCAACAATGGAAAAAATACAATTATTATAGGCCTGCATCTCTGCCCACTGACTAATAGCACCAATATAATTACCAATCGTTAGATCGCCGCTGGGTTTAATTCCGGAAAAGATGGTTTTTACTTGTTTCATAAAAATAAAATTAATACTTACTAATATTTTACTAGTTTCCCAAACCAAAAGCAATTTCCGGAAATTCTTGCGCCACGAAATCAATATCCTTATCACCTCGGCCAGACATGTTCACTACAATTATCTGTTCCGGTTTTAGAGTTGAAGCCAAACGATAGGCATAGGCTAAAGCATGAGAACTTTCAAGAGCAGGAACAATCCCTTCGCATAAACTTGTACGCACAAAAGCACTGGCTGCCTCTCTATCATCTGCACTGACATATTTTACCCGACCAGATTCTTTCAAAAATGAATGAAAGGGGCCAATGCCCGGATAATCTAAACCGGAAGCAATTGAATGAACTTGTGCTGCTTCGCCCGTTTCTGTTTGCAAAACATAAGTCTGCATGCCATGAAGAACTCCAGGCTTTCCCATGGTTAAAGTAGCGGCATGTTTACCACTCTCTAAGCCTTTTCCGCTCGGCTCAACACCAACCAAACTAACCGATTCTTCTTCCAAAAAATCGTAAAAAAGGCCCAAGGCATTAGAACCACCACCGACACAAGCAATAAGAATATCAGGTAACCGCCCCAATTTTTCTTGAGCCTGCTGTCTAACTTCACGACCAATTATGCTTTGAAAATAAGCAACCATTTCCGGATAAGGATGGGGACCGACCACCGAACCAATCGCAAAAAAGGTGGTTTCATATTCTTGAATATAAACGCCAAAAGCACTATCAACCGCCTCTTTTAAAGAACGACCACCAGCGCTCACCGGTACTACTTTTGCTCCCAATAAACGCATCCTCTTAACGTTATCAGCCTGTTTAACAATATCAATTTCTCCCATATGAATTTCACACTCTAAACCAACAACGGCCGCAGCGGTAGCCAAAGCAACGCCGTGCTGACCAGCGCCAGTTTCCGCCATTACTTTCTTTTTGCCTAAACGCTTAGCTAAAAGCGCTTCACCCAAACAATGATTAATCTTATGCGCACCGGTATGATTTAAATCTTCCCGCTTAAAATAAATTTGCGCACCACCCAGCTCCTTACTAAGGTTGCGAGCGTGATATAGAGGTGAAGGTCGACCGACAAAATCTTTTAACAAGCGAGCATATTCTTCTTGGAAGCTACTATCATTTTTAATTTCTTGAAAAGCTTGCGCCACTTCCTGCAAAGCTTTTTCTAACATCGGCGGTACAAAACTCCCACCAAAGTTGCCATAGAAGCCCTTATTATCAGGCAAACTCTTATATTTAACATTGTTCATATATTTTTAA
>CAIZYV010000030.1 GCA_903937325.1 Candidatus Falkowiibacteriota bacterium
AATCAATCTCATGATTACTCGTTACAAGTCCAGCCTTAATGCTGGCAAAGCTGACGGCGCCATAGAGCCCGTAGTTTCTAACTCAGTTCGCCGCCGCTTTCCGGTGCGCTCGCAGCAGACGTTCAAAAAAGAAGGCAGTGATGATTATGTAAAAGTTATCGTCTTGGGCGGACTGGAAGAAGTCGGTCGCAATATGACGCTGATTGAATGCAACAAAGAAATAATCATTATTGATATGGGCTTGCAGTTTCCGGAAGAAGATATGCCTGGTATCGATTATATTATTCCGAACGTTTCTTATCTTCGCGATAAGATTGATTGGATTAAAGGCGTTGTAATTACTCACGGACACTACGATCATATTGGTGGTATTCCTCATATTATGGGCGAAATTGGTAACCCGCCGATGTTTATGGGTAAGTTAACGGCTGGTTTGGTGCGTAAGCGCCATCAGGAATATCGAACAGCTCCGCAATTAAAGATTAAAGAAATTGACGAGGGTACAGTTTTACAACTCGGTGCTTCTTTACGTTTAGAATTTACACGTGTTAATCATTCTATTCCTGATTGTTTTGCTGTGATTATTAACACTCCTTTAGGTACGATTATTCATACTGGTGACTTCAAAATTGATTTTACGCCGGTTAATGATAAGCCTGCCGATCTTCAGCGTATTGCTCAAATTGGTAATCGCGGTATTTTAATGCTCATGTCCGATTCTACCGATGCTACTCATCCTGGTTATCAGATTTCCGAATCAGCTATTGGTGAAGAAATGGGTCGAATCTTTGAAAAGATTGAAGGGCGTATTATTATTGGTACTTTCGCTTCTCAAATTAGTCGTGTGCAGAAAATTTTGGAGCTGGCTAAGCATTATGGCCGTCGCGTTAGTTTACAGGGCCGAAGCATGAATTCAAATGTAGAAATTGCCCAGCAAGTTGGTTATTTGAAATTTGATCCGAAAATATTAATTGACGATAAAGATCTTAATCAACTACCGGATAATAAGGTGATGATTATCGGTACTGGTGCTCAGGGCGAAGACAACGCCTTTCTTAGCCGTGTAGTTAATGGTGAACATCGTGTTGTTAGCTTAAAACAGGGCGACACTGTTTTATTCTCTTCCTCAGTTATTCCCGGCAACGAACGTTCCATTCAGAATTTAATGGACATGGTTGTTCGTCAAGGTGCTAAGATTATTCATTATCGAATGTTAGATATTCATGCCGGTGGTCACGCTAAAGCTGAAGATTTGAAATTAATGATGAGACTTATCAAACCGGAATATTTCATGCCAATTGAGGCTAATCATTATATGTTGCGTGCTCACGCCGAATTAGCTGAGCAAGTTGGTATCCCCACTTCTAAGATTTTTGTAGCTGATAATGGTCAAGTAGTTTTGTTTAATAAAGATGCCAGCGGACATTCCGTTGGTGCTTTAACTAAAGAAAAAGTACCCTCTGACTACGTTATGGTTGACGGTCTCGGTGTTGGCGATGTTTCTGAAGTGGTTTTGCGGGATCGTTTAATGATGGCTGGAGATGGTATGATTGTTATTATTGCCACCATTGATTCTAAAACCGGTAATATTATTGGCAATCCTGATATTATTTCTCGCGGCTTTATTTATATGAAAGAAAGCCGTGATTTAATCGAAAAGACTCGCTTGCGCGTTAAGAATATTGTGAAGGATAAAAATCCGATGACTCCAGCCGATGATGATTTTATTAAGAATAAGATTAGAAATGATGTTGGTCAGTTTTTATTCGCGCAAACCAAGCGACGCCCGATGGTTTTACCGGTTGTGATTAAAGTTTAATTTCAACATTTTTAAAGCCATATAAGCCAGTTTTTATCATTTTTACAAAAAAAGTCATTATTGACTTTTTTTTGTTTTTGCTGTAAGCTTGTCCTAGTTTGAAAATTAAATACACACCTATTATAATGCTCTTAGATTTTAAGGTCTGTCCTGTAAGGATTGGGCCGGAGGTGGCTGAGAGACTCTTTCGCAAGAAGGGGTTAAACATCTTTTTATTTTTTTAACCGCTATTTAAACGGTTACAAAATAAACTTAATTTATATGACAAAAGAAGTGACTCAATCCAGCGCTTTCGCTGATTTATTAGAAAAAGATGGAGTGAAGGTTCCGCAGGTTGGTGATATAGTTAAAGGAACAATTGTAACTGCTTCAAAATCAGAAGTCGTTTTGGATATCGAAGGCGTTTTGATGGGCGTAGTCCGCGGTCCGGAACTTTATGTTGAAGTGGAAGAATATGCGCACTTGAAACCTGGCGATCAGGTGGAAGCGGCTGTTTTAGAAACTGAAAATGAAGAAGGTCATTTAGAAATGTCTTTCCGCCAAGTTGGACAGGAAAAAGCCTGGAATAATTTACGGGACGCCTTTAAAGAAAAAAATACTATTAAGATTCGCATTATCGATGCTAATAAAGGTGGTTTGCTTGCCCGTTATTGTCAGATCAACGGCTTCTTGCCTGTTTCTCAGTTGGCTCCAGAAAACTACCCACGTATCAGCGGCGGTGATAAGAGTAAAATTTTAGAAAAATTAAAGACTTTTATTGGTCAGGATTTTGATGTTAATGTTATTACTTTAAATGAAGAAGAAAATAAGATTATTTTCAGCGAAAAAGACGTTTGGAATAAGCGTCAAAAACCGGCCTTAGATCGTTATAAGGTTGGCATGGTTGTAGACGGTCGCGTGACAGCTATCACTAACTTTGGTGTTTTCTTAAATTTCGATGATGGCATGGAAGGTTTAATTCATATTTCAGAAATTGCTTGGCAGCGTATTGATTCTCCGAATGAACTCTTTAAAGTTGGTGATCGGGTAAAAGCGGAAATTGTTAGTATTGATGGTAGTAAGATTTTCTTAAGCTCAAAAAAACTACAGAAAGATCCTTGGCAAGAGGCGAGTGCAAAATATAGTGTTGGGCAAGTTATTTCCGGCGCCATCGTCAAGATTAATCCTTTTGGTTTATTTGTTAAGCTTGATGAAGAAATTCATGGCTTAGCGCACATTAGCCAGTTAAATTTAGCAGTTAAAGAAAAAATTACAGAATTATTTAATCCCGGCGAAGTTCGTGATTTCGAGGTTGTGAGTATTTCCCCGACTGAGCACCGTTTAGGTTTAAAATTAGCGGGCGCCGATAATGCTCCCGCCCCAGCTCCGAAGAAACGAGCAGCTAAAGCTAAGAAAGAAGAAGCTGAGTCTGTAATTATTGATGGAGATCAAGAGTCAGGGGCAGATTCAGCAGCCGAAGAATCTGTTGAAAAAGTAGATTAATTATTTTCCAGAATTTTTTCAAGCACCCTCCTGTAAGCAGGTGGGTGCTTTTGTTTATGACTGGTTTGAGCTTGGCGGTAGCGTTGACATATCGTCGTATTTAATATATGTTATTTTGATACTTAAAAAATTGAGTATTATGCTAATTTCGCCAAGGAGTGCGGAAAAAATAGTTTTTTAACAATAAAATAATTACAAATGAAAAAAAACATTCTTCGTCTTATTTCTGATGGTCATACTCTTATCCTTCCAGCCTCAGATGGCAGTCGTCTTATCTGTGACGCTAAAGATACTTTTTTATCTGGTATCGATGATGACTTTATTGGATGGGGGCTAGATGTTCCTGGTATTGCCACCCCGGAAACACCCGTGCAGGTGTATGAAATGATTCGTAGCAGTAATTTTATGAATATCTTTAAAGCCTTGCCAGGAAAATGGAGTCAGAAATGGCTCTCACAGCATCAATTTATTGATTTCTGCGAAACTTTGCCTAACTGGTTGATTCAGTCGTGGTACGGAGCACTTATTCTTATTAAAGATGACGAAAATAAACTGATTAACGAGAATAAGCCGGCGGATAATTTGGTCGTGGTCCATGTGAATATGCTTTCGAATGGTCTGAGTGTCAGTTTAAATCGCCTTGATGATGGTAATGTCTGGGGTGGCAAGCATCGTGTTCGCGTTGTCTCACCAAAACTTACTCCCTTGGTCGAATAGGCCCTTGGTATTTGTCTTTTTTCCTCTCAGATTATTTGGACGTATATCTTCAAAACTGATTCTTTCTAAGTTTCGCCAAGGAGTGCGAAAAAAATAGTTGTTTAACAATAAAAAATATTAAACATGAAAAAAAACATTCTTCGTCTTATTTCTGATGGTCATACTCTTATCCTTCCAGCCTCAGATGGTAGCCGTCTTATCTGTGACGCTAAAGATACTTTTAAGTCTGGCATCGATTATGACTTCATTGCCTGGGGGGTAAATAAGCCGGGCATTGCTACGCCGGCGGCACCAATACAGTTACATGAAGTGATTGATGATGGTAAGTTTGTGGATATTTTTCGATCCTTACCAGGAAAATGGAGTCAGAAATGGCTTTCACAAAATCAAGTTATTGATTTTTGCACCACTTTACCTGAGTGGGTAGAACGAGGAGTAGACACATTTATACTTATCAAAAAGGATGAGAATAAACCAATTAA
>CAIZYV010000031.1 GCA_903937325.1 Candidatus Falkowiibacteriota bacterium
GTTGTTGAGGGCGAAGTAGAAGAAAAAAAATAGTAATTATATTTCGGATTTTCTTTCAAAGGCCCTCGTTTTTTAGCGAGGGCCCTTGGCTAGAATAGCTGATAAATTATTGAGTAAATTATGTCTAAAGATTATTATAATATTTTAGGAGTAGAAAAAAGGGCCAGTGCTGAAGAGATTAAGGCCGCTTTTCGTAAAAAAGCGCATCAGCATCATCCTGATAAGGGTGGCAATGAAGAGAAATTTAAAGAAATAAATGAAGCATATCAGGTTTTAGGTAATACGGATAAACGTCAGCAATATGATCAATTCGGGTCCGGATTTCAAAATGGTCAAGCCGGTGGTGGTTTTGGTGGTCAGGGTTTTGGTGGTTTCGGTGGTGGTGCGAATATTAATATGGATGATCTCGGTGATCTTTTTGGCGGGTTTGGTGATATGTTCGGTTTTGGCGGCTCCTCAACACAACGCGGCAGAGAAAGAGGTCATGATTTGGAAATGAGTTTAGCTATTGATTTTTTAGATGCGATTAATGGCACGGAAAGAGAAATAAGTTTTTCGCATTTTAAAAGTTGTCATTATTGTCAGGGTAGCGGTCACGCTCCTGGAGCTAAAATTGATACTTGTTCCGCTTGCGGTGGCCGTGGTCACATTAATCGAGTACAGAGAACAATTTTAGGAGCTATTCAAACGCAGTCTCTCTGTTCTAGTTGCCAGGGCGAAGGTAAAAAGGCTAGCCTTGAGTGCTCTCATTGTCATGGTCAAGGTCGCAGTAAACAAACAGAAAAAATTAAGATTAAAATTCCGGCAGGTATAAGTGAGGGCGCAAGTATCAGATTAGCTTCTTATGGTGATGTCGGTGTTAAAAAAATGCCAGCTGGCGATCTTTTTTTGAAAATACATATTAATAAACATCCTCAATTCCGGCGTGAGGGTGATGATATCTATTCACAAACGGATATTTCTATCGTTGAAGCATCTTTGGGCGCTACTATTGCTATTGATACGGCTCATGGACCGGTTAAGTTAAAAGTACCAGAGGGCACTCAGCCGCAAACCCTCTTTCGTCTTAAGGAGAAAGGGGCTCCACGTCTCCATGGTCGCGGGCTAGGGGATCATTTTGTCCGTCTTCAGGTGAAAATACCTAAAAATCTTAATAAACAGCAGCGCCAGCTTTTGGAATCATTAAAGTTTTAGTGTTTAAGCTATTTTTGGGCTTTTTTTATGTTGTTAGGGAGATTTTTATTGACTTTTTTTGCTTAGATGCTATTATTTAAATAAGAATTTTATAAATTTAACCTTTAATTTATGTGTAAATGTGAATGGTTGAAGAAACTTTTAGGAATGAAGAAAGATTGTTGTTGCCATGCTGAAAAGACTGCCGCTCCGACAGCCCCTGTGGCCGCTCCGACAGCTGAAAATACTGCTGAGACCTCGGTTAATAAGCAATAAATTTATTAAATATTTTAAAGAAACGCGCTAGTCGCGTTTTTTTATCATCCGGCCACATGTTCGTCGACACTCACGCCCACGTTAATTTTCATGATTTTAAAGATGACGCCGATGAGGTAATTCGTCGCGCTTTAGATAACGACACTTGGATGGTTTTGGTTGGTTCAGAATATAAGACTTCTAATCGCGCTCTTAGTTATGCTAATCGTTATGAAAAAGGCGTTTATGCTGCTGTCGGTCTTCATCCGATTCATCTTGAAGAACAGGCGGTAGAAAATGCGGATGAAAATGGAGAATATAGTTTTACGACTCGAGCTGAGGAGTTTAATTATGACGCTTATGAAAAATTAGCAAAGTTTGAAAAAGTAGCGGCAATTGGTGAAATTGGTTTGGATTATTATCACCTCGACCCGACTAAAGATGTTACGGTGGCAAAGAGGCGACAACAGGAAGTTTTTTTAAAGCAGCTACTTTTGGCTAGAAATCTTGATTTACCCGTTATCATTCATTGCCGCCAAGCGCATGATGATCTTCTCAGTATCTTGCAGGACTTCCGCAAAGCTTATACGGATTTCATTCCTGTTGATCGCCCTTGGGGGGTGATACATTGTTTCTCTGGAGATGAAGATTTGGCTTGGAAATATTTCTCTTTGGGTTTAATCGTTTCTTTTACTGGGCTCGTTACTTTTAGTAAACAATGGGATGACGTTTTGCGCAAAATTCCTCTGGATAAATTTATGATCGAAACTGATTCCCCTTATATGACGCCAGAGCCTTATCGTGGTCGCCGTAATGAGCCAATATTAGTTCAATATGTTGCTGGTCGGATTGCTGAAATTCGTAATTCGACGATTGAAAAGATTGCTGCTGTTACTACTGATACAGCTCGTCGCTTTTTCCGCATTTAATTTTTTTGTTTTTACTTTCAAATTAAGAAAAAACCGATTTCCACCAGTCTTGACTTTTTTATTTTCCGGGTGTATATAACAAATGGTTTTCTAGAAATTTATCTAATTTAAGCCTATGGATAGTAAAAGTGTAAAAAAGATGATAGCATCCGCTTTGTTATATAGTTTTCTTTTTACTCTCTGTCCTTTGCTTATTTTGGGTTTGCCTGCTTATTGGCTTGATCGTTATTTTCAGACTAAGCCAATTATTTTTTTAGTCGCTGTATTTTGTGCGTTTATCATTACTAATATTCTTCTATTTAAACAATTTTCCCGAATGAATAGTCGGACATCTAAAACATCATCTTTGCCCACGCAGCCCGAGTTCAAATAAAATTTATGTCAGAAGCAAGTTTGGAAAATAGCCACACATCTGTACCGGAAGCTGATACGGCAGCTGTGCATGGTGAAGTTAAACATGAGAGCCCTCTTTATGCGGAGCCCATTTTTGAATTGGGTCATTTTACCGCCACTAATTCCTGGCTTAATTCTTTGTTGGTGGTTGTGATTGTAGTTATTTTTGGTTTGTCCTTGAAGGGTCGGATTAAAATGGTTCCTAAGGGTTTTCAAAATTTATTAGAAATGGCGATTGAAAGTCTTTTGGATCTTTTTGATAATGTGACTAATTCTCGTCAGAAATCGCTGCGTTTTGCCCCACTGGTTTTATCTTTTTTCTTTTTCATTTTGTTAAATAACTGGCTGGGTTTATTGCCTGGTGTCGGTACGATCGGCAAGATAGTGCTCGAGCATGGTGAGGCGGTTTTTGTTCCATTTTTTCGAGGCGGTACGGCTGATTTAAATACTACTTTAGCTTTAGCGTTGATCGGCATCTTTATGACTCATGTTTTTGGTGTCACCACTCTTGGTTTTTGGCATCATTTTAATAAGTTTGTTAATTTGCAAGCTTTTATTGATATTCCTCGGAAGATTATTAAAGATCCGACTATTATTTTAACTAATCCTATTAAAGCTTTTGTTGGTCTTATAGAAATTATTGGAGAAGCAGCTAAAGTAGCCAGTCTTTCTTTTCGTCTCTTCGGTAATATTTTTGCTGGTGAATTATTATTAGTTTCGATGTCGGCTATAATGGCTTTTGGTGCTCCAATTCCTTTTATGTTTTTAGAGATTATTGTCGGTTTGATTCAGGCTTTCATTTTTTCCATTCTTATTCTGACTTATCTGTCAATTAATACTAGCGCCGAAGGTCATTAATTTATCAATTTAATTATAAATACTCGGTTCATTTAGAGTCGGGTTAATAAGCAAAATTTATGTTAGACAGTGTACTATCAGTCAAAGCTATCGCAATCAGCGTTGGTTTACTTGGTTCCGCTTTTGCTATCGGTTTCATCGGTGCTAAAGCTATGGAATCTATCGGTCGCAATCCGGAATCAGCCGGTAAAATTTTAGTGCCGATGTTACTCGTTGCCGCTTTCGCCGAAGCCATCGCTATTTACGCTTTGGTTATCGCTTTCAGTATCAAATAATTGAAGTTTGAATGATTGGAGCTCAAGTTATACTTAGCCTCCAATTTTCAGATTTTAATCATTAATTTTTATGGAATCAATTATTTCCGATTTTCACATCGACTGGCGCATGTTATTGGCCCAGCTGTTCAATTTTGGCGTTGTTGTTGCTATTTTGTATTTTTTTGCTTTTAAGCCGATTGTCAAAATGATGGCTGAACGTACAAATAAGATTGATCAGGGCTTGAAGGACGCTGAATCTAGCCGTGTGAAACTAGAAGTTGCTGAAGCTGATGCTCAGGTTTTAATGAAAGAGGCAAATAAACAGGGTGACGCCGTTGTCGCCGAAGCTGGTCGTAAGGCCGCTGCTGTTTCGGCAGTTGCCGTTTCCGAGGCTCAGGCTAAAGCTGCTGTTATTATTGAACAAGGCAAGCATAAAGTGGAACAGGACAGAGAACGTGTGTCCGCTGAATTAAAACAGGAAGGGGCTGCTTTGGCCGTTGCTTTGGCGGAAAAAATATTAAGTCAGAAAATGGATGCTGCGGCAGATGATAATTTTATTAATAAGATAACAAAATAGCTTATGAAAGCTAGTGTTAAGCAGTACGCTCAGAGCCTTTTCGAGCTCGTGGTGGATAAACCAGAAGAAGAAGCAAAAAAAATTGTTTCTCGCTTTATTACCTTTTTACATCGTCGTCAAGATTTGAATAAAGCTGAGGCTATTATTGCCGAGTTTAATCATATTTACGAAGAAGCGAGTGGTGAAAGACAGGCGGAACTTATTAGTGCTCGTCCTTTGAGCGCGAGTATTAAAGAACACCTTAATACCTATTTATCCAAACGTGTCGGTATCGCTAAGTTTAAATTAATTGAAGTTTTCGATCCTGAACTTATAGGTGGATTTATCTTACGTTATCAAGGTTTAGTGATCGATGGCAGTTTAAAAAATAATTTGCAAAAGTTTAAAAAACAGCTTAGTAACTAATCAAAAATATGTCTAGTACCAAAGATTTTATTGTTGAACAGATCAAACGCCAAATTGCCGATTTTAAGGCGGAAGTCGAAGAAAGCAGTGTCGGCCGTGTTTTAAAGATTTCTGACGGCATTGCGCTTGTTTCCGGTTTGACAGAGGCGATGATGAGTGAGATTTTACTTTTTAAATCTGCTCATGGCGAAGTTTCCGGCTTAGCTTTAAATTTAGAAGAGAACCTCGTTGGCGCCATTATTATGGGCGATTTTGCCGGTATTAAAGAAGGCGATGAGGTTATTTGTACTAAGCGTATTTTAAGCGTTCCGGTCGGTGAAGCTTTAGTCGGTCGCGTTGTTAATCCTTTAGGTGAAGCTTTAGACGGCAAAGGGGCTTTAGAAACAACTGAATTTTATCCTGTTGAAAAAATTGCACCCGGAGTAATTACTCGCGCTTCAGTTAACCAGCCTGTTCAAACCGGTATTAAAGCGATTGATGCTATGATTCCGATTGGCCGCGGTCAACGGGAATTAATTATTGGTGATCGTCAGATTGGTAAAACCGCCATTGCTATTGATACTATTATCAGTCAGAAGGGACAGAACATGAAATGTATTTATGTTGCTATTGGTCAGAAAGAATCAAAAATTGCGGAAATAGTCCGTAAGTTGGAAGCGGCGGGAGCGATGGAATATACAACCGTTGTTTTGGCCGGTGCCTCTAATCCTGCTTCTTTGCTTTATATTGCTCCTTACGCTGGTTGTGCTATGGCGGAATATTTTCTAGATAAAGGCGAAGACGTCTTGATTGTTTATGATGATTTATCTAAGCATGCCGTCTCTTATCGCGAAATTTCCCTTTTATTACGCCGCCCTCCGGGACGCGAAGCTTTCCCTGGCGATGTTTTTTATCTTCATTCTCGCTTGTTGGAACGTGCTTGTAAATTAAATCAAGATTTTGGTGGCGGCTCTATTACGGCTTTACCAATTATTGAAACACAAGCTGGCGATATTTCTGCTTATATCCCAACCAATGTTATTTCTATTACCGATGGCCAAATATTTTTAGAACCGGATATGTTTTATAAGGGTAACCGCCCAGCTATTAACGCTGGTTTATCTGTTTCTCGCGTCGGCTCCTCTGCTCAGATTAAAGCAATGAAAAAAGTAGCGGGGAAGATGCGTCTTGAAGCCGCTCAATTCCGTGAATTAGCTGCTTTTGCTCAATTCGGGTCTGATCTTGATGAGGAAACTAGTCGCAAACTGGAAAGAGGTAAGCGCTTATATGAGGTTTTTAAACAGGATCAATATCAGCCCTTGTCCGTCGATAAGCAGGTAATTATTTATTATGCTTTAATTAATTCTTATGTCGATGACGTGCCGGTAGAGAAAGTACGTGAATTTGAAAGTGGCTTATATCAGTATTTAGATGCTAACAGTGATGTATCCAAACTGATTTTGGAAAAGAAAGAGCTGAATGAAGAGATTGAAGAAAAGATCAAACGCGTTCTCAGTAATTATAAGGAAACTCTCGATTATTTAATCAGCTAGGAGTTTAAAGTTTTTATCCTATGGCTAAGACAAAAGAAATATCCCGGCGCATTAAATCGATCAGTAATACTAAAAAGATTACCAGAGCGATGGAAATGGTAGCAGCCGCGAAAATGAGGAAAGCCGTCGACGCGGTTTTGCGTACTCGTACCTATGCTAATTTAAGCTGGGAGACGGTTTTGCATTTGTCTATGATGGCAGACGGAAA
>CAIZYV010000032.1 GCA_903937325.1 Candidatus Falkowiibacteriota bacterium
ATCACGATATTCTCGCTGAAATATCGACCAAAAATTACGCCAACCATTACTATAAATCTTTGTATCAATATATAAGGAAGGTGCTTTCTGTAAAAGATTACTCAAAAAAACATTAAAATCGCTGCTATTTTCTGTTTTAGTGAATAAGTTTATATCTCTTTGATTGTCGGTAAAATCGACCAGAGAAATAGCTGAGTTTTCCAGTCGTCCAGCCATAGTATCAACTGAAGAATCAGAAACAGATGAACTAACTCCTGATTCCGACAAACCAGCAAAACTATCAAGAAAATTTCCCGTCCGTCTAACAGTTTCTGCCATCCAGGCGATAGAGCGTTTAGGGTCCTGACCATCCTGCTCGTTGCCATTATCTTCAAAATAAACGGAAGCGAACACAGTTAAAAATAAAAAAAGAATAAAAATAATAATTTGACCGATAATGCGACGCATATTATTTAAAATAAATAAGACTTTTATAATTATACTTAATTAAATATTCTCACACAACCATACTGACCATCAAAACCAGGATCAATTATTAACCGTCCTGTACGCACACGATTAATTCCTTCGGCAATCAAAGGATATTCAGCTGCAACTAATTTTAAATCAACTTCTGTTAGAATAAAAAGTTCATTACCAAAAATATCTAGCATTTTATTATAAATATTCTGTACACGCAGAGATTGGCGATTTTTTATATTCAAAGATTCGGCAATAAGTTTATCTAGTTCCACTAAATGGCGAAATGGGGTGGCAGTCTTAAGCTTAAAACCGAAAGGCCGATCAGCTAGTTCAGCAACTCTGTTTAATACACCAATTACTAAAGGACGGTGGCAACGAGGACAAATATTTTGTAAACGCCGACTTTCTTCCGGCAAACAACTAAAAGTACAATCACGATGGCCATCAAGATGATACATTCCTTCTTCCGGATAAAATTCCAGCGTTTCTATAATACCATCACCAGAATAATCACTAGTTTGTCGCTTTTCTTTGATAATCTGATAAATACTTTGATAATCATCTTTAGGCAAAGCAAAGACATTCGCTTCTCGACCGATATTCTCTAGACTATGAGCATCGGAATTAGAGAGACAGGTTAAATTATCGAGAGCACTGAAGCGCCAGTTCATCGCCGGATCGCTCGACAAGCCGGTTTCATAAGCGTAAATAAATCCCGTTTGTTCATGAAAACATTCTTCCAAAGAATTGAAACCCGATTTTGAGCCAAAGACGGCATACCAGGGCGTCCAAATATGAGCAGGATATATTAAAAAATATGGATTGATTTGCAAACAAGCGCGAACAAAATCAGGCGCGCTAATTCCTAAAATCGGCCGACCATCCGAGCGAATATTATATTTAGACCCTAAATATTTATTTAAAGAAGCGACAGCTACTAAATTAGGAGCATGTACTACCAGATGAATACGCCTCGCCTTGCCGCTGTCACGATAAACCAAAGAAACCTCAGTACTGAGTAAAAATAAAGTTTTAAAATTTGCCGACTTAAGTTGATAAAGACCACTATCACTTTTTTCTTCCAATTCTGAAGAAATTATTTTAAACCAAGCGGGATGAGTAAAATCACCGGTAGCAACAATATCGATGCCTTTGCGAACGGCAACGGCAGCAATATTGGATAAAGTCAGGCGCGGTGAACAAGCGCGAGAATAAGGGGAATGGATATGCAAATCCAAAAACCGACGCATATTTTAAGAAATTAAAGATTCAGCAATTGCTAGTTCTTCACGACTATTAATCCCCATCGCTTCTCTTGCTTGGATCATAATTGTGCCAACCTTATAACCTTGTTTAAAGGCAATTTCTACTAAAGCGGTTAAATAATATTCTTTATTATTATTATCATTTTTCAGTTGATTAATGTTTTGCCAAAGCCACTTATTATTAAAACACATAAAACCGGGATTAACTTCCAAAACAGACGTTTCAGACGGCAAAGCATCTTTAAATTCAACAATTTTTTCTACGCCCCCGCTGCCGTCACGAATGATCCGACCCCAATGATAAAAATTGTGCTGCCAATCTTCATAATTATCTAATAAAGTAGGCATGATGGTCACGGCTTCTGTCGGGAATAAACCAAATTGACGAATAGACTCAGCTTTAACAAAAGGATGATCACAATAAAGAACCACTATATTATCGGTATCAACAGGAATAAAATCCTGAGCACAGGCAACTGCGTGACCACTACCAAGTTGATCGGTCTGAATAGCATATTGCCAATCGTAAGAGTTAAGAGCGCTTTTAATAAGTTCGTGATTATCAGGAGAAACAACAACGATAGGCTTAGAGTCTAACCCGGCTGCCATAACTGAAGCAGCTAAATGTTCAATCATCGGCTTGCCCTGTAGAGGAACTAGGGCTTTGGGCAAATCAGAGCCCATGCGAGTCCCTTTACCGGCCGCGAGAATAATGATTTTTGTCTTCATAAATAAGTATTTTGTAACGTTTATTTTTCTTTATTTTATCATTCCCGACCTAAAATTACCACCCCATAAAAAGCCACGGTATTGACAAA
>CAIZYV010000033.1 GCA_903937325.1 Candidatus Falkowiibacteriota bacterium
AAAGATGTCTCTTCGGTAGGGGGAAAAAATGCTTCTTTGGGCGAAATGTACCGTAAGTTGAAATCTCAAGGAATTAATGTACCCAATGGTTTTGCTACGACGGCCACTGCTTACGATTATTTTTTAACCAGTACGGGATTGAAAGCGAAAATTAAAGAAGTATTAAGTGATTTAGACACGAGCGATATGCGCAATTTAATGGCGCGCGGCAAGCGGGTAAGAGAAATGATTTTACAAGCTAAACTCCCTGATGATTTAAAAAAAGAAATTGTAGCAGCCTATAAGCGCTTGTCCTTGGAAAATAAAGTAAAATCACTGGATGTAGCTATTCGTTCCAGTGCAACAGCCGAAGATTTACCCGATGCTTCCTTTGCTGGCCAGCAAGAAACATTTTTAAATATTGTCGGCGAGAAAGCGGTTTTGTTGGCGGTAAAAAAATGTATTGCTTCCTTGTTTACCAACCGAGCAATTTCTTACCGAGTCGATAAAGGTTTTGATCATTTTTCCATTGCTTTATCAGTTGGCGTACAGAAAATGGTGCGCTCTGACCTCGGTTCTTCCGGTATAATGTTTACTATTGATACCGAATCCGGTTTCCGTAATACCGTCTTAATCAATTCTATTTATGGCTTAGGGGAAAATATCGTGCAAGGCCGAGTTAATCCAGATGAATTTTATGTTTTTAAACCGACTACGGCGATTATTTCCCGCTCTATTGGAAAAAAAGCAATAAAAATGATTTATAAAAGCGGTGGCCAAGTCTCAGTAAAAAATATCCCTGTGGCCCCCTCTGATCGGCATAAAGCTTCTATCAGTGATGCACAAGTTAAGCAACTAGCTAAATGGGGAGTAATAATTGAGGAGCATTATGGCCGAGCGATGGATATTGAATGGGCGCTTGATGGCCGTAACCAGCAGCTTTATATCATCCAGGCTCGCCCGGAAACGGTGCAAAGTTTGCGTAATCTTAATGTTATTGAAGAATACCGCCTACAGAAAAAAGGCAAAGTGCTTATTAGTGGACAGAGTGTCGGCAATAAGATCGGTTTTGGCAAGATTCGCCGGATAATGGATGTTAAACAAATTCATAGTTTTAAACCAGGTGAGGTGCTGGTTACCGATATGACTGATCCTGACTGGGAACCAATTATGAAAATAGCTTCGGCCATAGTTACTGATAAGGGCGGTCGGACTTGCCATGCGGCAATTATTTCCCGCGAACTCGGCATACCTTGCGTCGTCGGGACTAATTCCGCTTCTTCAGTTTTGCCAAACGGCCGCGGTGTTACTGTCAGCTGTGCAGAGGGAGAGGCTGGCTTTGTTTATGAAGGTAAAATTCCTTTTAAAATATTAAGCACCGATATAAAAGATTTGAAGCGTCCAAAAACAAAAATCATGATGAATATTGGTGAGCCGGAAATTGCTTTTGCTCAGTCATTTGTTCCTAATGACGGTGTTGGCTTGGCTCGTTTGGAGTTTATTATTAATAATTACATTAAAATACATCCTTTAGCTTTGATTAATTATCCGAATCTACAAGATAAAGAAGCGATTAAGAAGATTGCAGAATTAACAGCCGCTTATCATGACAAAACTCAGTATTTTGTTGATCGTCTAGCTCAAGGTGTTGCTATTATTGCTGCCGCTTTTTACCCTAAAGATGTTATTGTCCGTTTGTCTGATTTTAAAACTAACGAATATGCTAATCTTATCGGCGGTCGTGAGTTTGAACCTTTAGAATCAAATCCGATGATCGGTTGGCGTGGTGCTAGTCGCTATTATGCTAAGTCTTTCGTACCCGCTTTTAATTTAGAATGTAAAGCACTTAAGCGCGTGCGCGATGAATATGGCCTGACTAATTTAAAAATCATGGTCCCATTTTGTCGGACGGTGGCAGAGGGTAAGAAGGTTCAGGAAATAATGTCTAAAAACGGCCTGAAACGGGGAGTTAATGGTTTGCAAATTTACATGATGGCAGAGATTCCGGCTAATATTATTTTAGCGGATAAATTTTGTGATATTTTTGATGGCTTTTCTATCGGTTCTAATGATTTAACTCAGCTCGTGCTTGGCATTGATCGTGATTCTGGCGGAAGTTTAAAAGTTGAAGGAACATCTGATGAAAGGAATGAGGCTGTCAAGCTCATGATTAAGAATTTAATTATAGTGGCCAAAAAACGTAAGCGTAAAGTTGGTATTTGCGGACAGGGCCCTAGTGATTTCCCGGAATTTGCCGAGTTTTTGATGCAGGCGGGGATAGATAGTATTTCTTTAATACCAGATACCGTTATCCCTACTACTATTAATTTACGTCAGAAGGAAAGATCTTTGCGCCGTCGAGGATTCTTATCTTTTTTATTTTAATTCAAGAAAAACAAAAGACCCGTCCCAGCTGCTTAGCCGGACGGGTCTTTTTCTTTTGAAAATTATTATTTTATTTCTACCACTTCGATTCTGGCAACTTTAACGCCGAATTTACGGGCATCAGTTTTTTCTTTCATCCAGATATCAACTCGGTCGCTATAGCGCTTATTCATGCGATCGCGAACAACGAAGATTCGGTCGCCATATAATTCTGGGATTCGTACTTTTGTACCGAATTTAAGAAAGTTAGCAGCGATAGTGTCTTCTTGACCGTGGGTACAGACATTAAAACCATTGGCGGTGATGCAAGGAGTGTCGTCAGTTTGAGCCGGATCGGAGTTATAGGCAGTCATCGTATGCGTACTACTGCTTAATACTTTAATATTTGTTTTAATATCGTCTTGGCTAACCGTCTCTTGTTCAGCGACGGCACTGTCTGTTTGATTTTTATCCTGAGCGTCAAAAATCAGGGCGGCGACAATCGGGTCGGCAGCGCTTTTGCTGGTCGCGTCCATTTTAATAAACCCCTGGTCTTCGGCAACTGCTTCAGCGGCCAGGATTGGCGTGAAGAAGAATAAGAATTGGAAGACGCAAGCGATAATCAAACTCAAAACAGTCCGCTGGCGCTTACTAAGAGGCACTAAGTCGTCACTGACTTTAAATTTTTTCATATAAAGAGTCATTATTTGCTCAAACAAAAAATCCCTACGTTATTAATCACATGGACAAGCAGGGATTTTTGCGACCTAAATTTATATCATATCTTGATTTATTAGTCAAGGGATAACTTGGGGATAAGTTATTGACATATATTTAAAAAAGTGATAATATAAAAAGTTCTGAGTAATGATTATTGAAATATTAGCTTAGAATAAATTAATAGAACATTAACAATAAAAACTTAATAAAATGAAAAAAACACTATTTTTAGCCATTTTTTTGGCTTTTTTTACGGTAATTTCCGCTCAAACCCGTCAGCAAAAAGAGGCGGTGCGTTTGGTGGAGAAAGAACTCGCCAGCCTGCGCCAGGCCCTTAATGATGTTAACAACAACATGAAAGCCGGGACCATCCAGGTTGACACCCTTGCTCTGTGGCAACAAAAAAAGAGCTTGGATGAGGCCGTGGCTTCTAATCGGCTCTCAATCGAGAAGAGGGCATCTTACTTAAGTCAAAGCGCTAAGTTGGCTGAACGATTGTCGGCTGAAAGGTTGCGGGTTAGCCAGGCAAAAGACAGGCAAAAGCCAGTCTTGGAAGGATTATCACGGCAGCAAGCAGATTTACGCTTGCGTATTGCTTCCTTGGAGGCACGAAGAACAGAGCTGATTGATTTGCAGCTTGAAGAAGCTGTGAATCAGGCAGTGCCCAGGGAATTAAAGAAAAATAACACCAAGCGGCGTAAAAATGCTAATGATTTACGCATCGAGGAACTCGGTATTCGAAAACTGGCCGCTACACCCGTGATGGCTGATTCCATTAAAGGTTACAAAGGTCTAGTCTGGAATCAGACCCCAAGTACAAAAGTATTATTTAAGCTCCGATACTTAAATGGCCGTGAGGTTGATAAAGGAACTTTTTTTCTTAAACCGGGAGAAAAAATTGAATGTTATCTTCTTCCTGGTACGTATCTTGGAGAGACTGTCGTTGACGGCAAATTATCCGGTACGGCGACGGTTAAATCAGAAATATCTCCGTCATACATTGACGGACAGTACTATCATTTCTTTCTAACAAAAACGCTCGATAACCGTTAATAACGGCTCAAGCGTATATCATAAAAGGCAGCCTTTCTGAGCTGCCTTTTTCTTATATTTTTTTGTTATTCTTAGTCGCCGTTACCCATTGTGCTGTCAGGGGCGCTCGTGTCACCACTAAAAGGCAATTGTTTAAAGACAAAGTAAGTAATTGCGTAAGCGGCTAAGACAATAATTAAACCGATAATTGCCTGCTTGATTGTGTCTTTCGATTTTTTAACAGCCTCTTCATTACCGGAAGCGACGAGCCAGCGATAGCCAGCAAAAACTATTAATATCACAAAAATAATGCCAAGCAGACTGAGAATAATACCGATTATATTCGCTACTAAGTCTCCGACAGACATATCGTTCAAACCGGCAGTTGTTCTCGTCGTCTCTGAGGCTAAAGAGAGTTCTTTTGTAGCCCCACTGCTTAATAAACCGGCTTGAGCCGTTGTGATAAAACTAAAAAAAGATAGTGATATTACTGAAAAGAGAAGAAGAGTAGCAATTTTAATTTTTTTCATATTTTTTAAACTTAAGCGATCAATCTGTCAAAGATAAATTTCCAGAGAATCCAGGCCGATAAAGATACAACTAAGCCAATAATAGCAGCCTTGATTGTTTCGACTGATTTTTTTATTTTTTCTTCACTTCCACCGGCCGTCATCCAGCCGTAACCGGCAATAATCATTAGAACAATAAAGGTTAGGCCGGTAAAACCGATAAAAGCGCCAACAATTGTTCCTACTATTTTTGGAGTAGAGGCTGCTTCAGGGCTGGTGTTATAACTTAAGTCAGCTACTCTTTTTAGCCGTCCAAGCATGGAATTATCTGTAGTCTGTTGTGCTCCTCCTTGGGCATTAACGATGCTGATACTAAGGACGAAGAAAAATAATAAAGATAAAGCGAGTCGGTAGATTTTTTTCATAAACTTAGAATTTTAGGATTTTGTGTTTAATAGTGCTTGTGTCAGTAGTCCAGAAAAGCCAGAGCTGAGCGCATAAGCGATAAGAATAAGAATTAGCCCGACAATCAAAGACTGAAGGCGTTCTTTAGCTTTTTTTATTTTTTCTTCGTTACCGGCGGCCTGCATCCAATCATTACCGGTTAAAAACATCAAAGTAATAAAGATTACGCCTAAAGTACCGAGAGCAATTTTAATTATTAAAGCGATTGTATCTTCTAAGCCTCTTTTTGAGATGTCTTTGCTAGTAGTTACTTCGTTTAGGTTATTATTGTATTCTGTTATTTTGTCTTGTTTTAAAAAATTACCCTGAGCTTGAAGCGGTGAAAAGATTGGACTTAAGCTTATTAATAATAAACTGCTAAAAATTAGGATTTTCTGTTTATAATTCTTCATACTACTTTAAGGAATTAAACACAAAATAAGTTAGTACATAAGCGGCTAGCGTAACAATGAAACCGAGCAGAGCGCTCATAATCGTTCCCATGGCTTTTTTTACTTTTTCCTCATTGCCATGAGCGGTCATATAAGTGAAGCCGCCATAAATAATCATGCCTAAAAAAACAACACCAAGAAAACTTATAATTATTAATACTATCTTACCAACTGTTAATTCTATACTTAAGTCTCCCGTTGTTATAAAACCAGCCTTGTCAGCGCTGTTTCCCAGACCGCTTTCTTCTTTAAAATCATAAGCCTGCGCTGAGTTACCGTTCAATAGAAAAATTGGCGCTACTAAGAGCACCAATAGAGTAATTTTAAAAGTAATGGCCGAGATAGCTTTCATTTTGATGAGGTTATAGGAAATTTTCGCCGAAGAAGGCGACAATTGCATAAGCAGCAATAACGATGATTAAGCCGATAATTGCATTAATCAATAATCCTTTAGCTTTATCAATTTGTTGATCATTGCCTTGGGCTGTCATCCAGATTAAGCCAGCATAAATCATGAGTATAAAGAAAATAACACCAACAAATGATAAAATTATACCAATAACTGAACCTATTTTTGTGTTTAAAAAATTATTTCCTTGCTCTACTTGGGTAGTATAAGCACCAATTTCATTGGCGCTGTTGTCTAGTCCGTAATTACCCGTTGCGGCTGAAGTCGCTTGTAAATTAAAAAAGCCGGCAAATAAGACGCAGCTTAGAAAAAAGGAAAAAAAATGTGATTTTATTTTTGGACAAAGCATAAAGTTGTCTGGTTTTTTACCGCTCCTGG
>CAIZYV010000034.1 GCA_903937325.1 Candidatus Falkowiibacteriota bacterium
GTTAAAATTATTTGTTTTTGTTTCACAATTACCAACATCATCACAGGCGACTATAATTATTTTATGATATCCATTTCCTAAATCACCCAGAGATATAGTGTTTTCCCTCTCCATCCCCTCACCTACAAGTCTGGTTTCGTCTAATTGATACTTAATAGTTTTTATGCCACGAGGAGCACTGGCAGAAACAATAACTTTTAAGGTTTTAGTTGTGATTATTTCCCCTTCAGTTGGAGATTCAATTGTTAGTAGTGGTTTATTTTCTTCTTTAATTAATTCAGAATTATTAATTACACTTTCATCAGAAAATTGATTATTTTTTTTAGCCCATTCTTTAACAGCGCTTTCCCAGGCATTAAATTGAGGGTCATTTTCTGGGTTTTTTGGCTCTACTCCTAAGGGATCGGCCGGGTCTACATAATATAATAAACAGTGGTGGTTAAAAATTTCTAATTCTGCTTTTAACTCTTCAGCTGTTTCATTACTTGCTGGCAATCCAGTACTTTGATCAATAATTACTTTTTTGGAGTATTGTAATTCCCCATCAATCGCAGCTTTACCAGTTTTTTTATCTTCCCAAGGTTTAAAAACCTCTACCGGACTATCTCCTAAAGATCTTTTCATGAATTCGTTCCAAATAGGCGCTGCTACTACGCTACCGTCGGCACCTGAGCTCATTTTTGAATTATCTGTATTACCAATCCAGACCCCAGTAACTAAAGATGGTGTGTAGCCGATTGTCCACGCGTCCTTGTAGTCGTTTGTGGTGCCCGTCTTAGCGGCGACAGGACGGTTTCCGAGTACCAGCCAATTTTTTTCTCCAAAGATGAAGGTGCGGGCTTTATTGTCACTTAGGATACTGTTAATCATTTGGCTGGTTTCGGTTGTTAAGACACGACTCTCTTGATTTTTATATTCTTCCAGGATAACTCCATTTCTATCTTCTATTTTTAAGATAAAAGAAAGCTTGTTTAATTTTCCTTCTCGAGCAAAAGCGCTGAAAGCATTAACGTGTTCTATCATCTTTACTTCCCCTCCGCCCAATACTAAAGATAAACCAAAACGGCTGCGATCACCCAGGGTGCTATAACCCATATTATCTGCCAAATCTAATACTTGGTTTATACCTGCTAAATAAATAGCTTTAACGGCAGGAATATTTAAAGAACCAGCTAAAGCTTGCCGAATGCTTACAGGCCCATATTCTTTCCCATTGTAATTATGCGGTATATAAGGCTCATCACTATTGGTAGAGAAATTTGTTACTACATCATATAGTTTTGTGTTAGGCGTATAGCCTTGTTCAAATAATGAAGCATAAACTATTGGCTTCATCGACGATCCAGGCTGGCGGGGGCGGTCGCTGACATTTACTTGTCCGTCGATATCATCGTTAAAATAGTCGCGAGAACCGACCATGGCTAATATCTGTCCGGTTTTTGGATCTATGGAAATTAAAGCGGCATTATTGGCATTATATTTTTCTTCGTATTTTTCTGTTTTTTCCTTTATTACTTCTTCGGCAATTTTTTGTTTATCCCAATCTATGGTTGTGTATATTTTTAAACCGCCACGCTCTACCTCGGTTTCACCATATTTTTCCGCTAGCATATCTTTAACCATCATAACAAAATGAGGTGCAGTAATACTTGTTTCTGCTCTTTCAAAAATAATCTCGAATGATTTAGCAGCGTCTCTTTCTGCTTCACTAATATATCCTTGTTCTGCCATTACATCTAAAACATAATCCTTTCTACCCATTAAAATATCTTTATTTGGGCCATAGGGAGAGTAACGACTTGGTGATTGAGGTAAAGCAGCAAGAAGAGCGGCTTCAGCTAAATTAATATCCCTAACACTTTTATTAAAAAATTTTCGGCTAGCCGCCTCAACTCCATAAGCATTAGAGCCGTAAGGTATTTCGTTTAGATACATTTGCAAGATTTCGTCTTTGTTAAATTTTTTTTCAATTCTTTGTGCTAATATTAATTCTTTAATTTTACGGACATAACTTTTTTCCGAGCTTAAAATGGCATTTTTAACGAATTGTTGTGTTAGAGTTGACCCACCGGCGCGGCGATTATAAATAATATTAGTTATCATTGTTCTAACCATAGACCAGACACTAAAACCGCCATGCTTGTAGAAATTTTTATCTTCTATGGCCACAGTTGCGTTCTTAACATCTTCTGGCACATCACTTAAGCTAACTAAGGTTCTTTTTTCTTCACCGTGAATTTCATAGAGAATATGTTCGCCTAAGCGATCATATATTTTCGTGCTTTGAGCTACCTCCCTGTTTATTAATTGATTTGGATTAGGTAAATCACGAGAAATCCAAGCGACAAAAATAAAAGAGGCTAATAATCCCAAAGAGCCGGTAATTATTATAAATAATAGTATTTTATGTTTTATTTTTGTTTTTTTACTATGTTTGCTCGTTTTATCGCGCCAGAATTCTGCTTTCGGCGCCGAGACAGTTTTTAATTGTGGTATAGGCATATTATTTTTTATAGTATTTTGTTGCGTCTTCGGGCAATGTTTGATTAATAATTAATCCTGATCCTAGCTCGACTCCTGCCCAAATATTCGGACGAGGTTGTACTTTTAAATAAAAGTGTTGATAAGGATTTTTTAAATCGTTGTGAGCGAAAAAATTAAAATCATAATCGAGCTCTTTTAATTTTGTGGCGATAAATTTAAGTGCTCGAGCGACAGAATTTATTTCTTTTTCATTTAATAAGCAGATGTTGTCTAAGTGACGTCGGCTTATTATCCAAGCTTCATAAGGAAATTCACTGGCAAAAGGGCTTAGTATTAAAATATGTTTGTCTTGGTAAATTTGTCTTACCCCTCCTTCTTCCTTTTTATTTAATTGGCAGTAAGGGCAATTTTTGTGCTGTTTTTGGTAAAGCGCGGTTTTTACTCCTTCTTCAATAATATCTGGCGGTAAAATAGCTGAGGCAAATATTTGAGAATGAATATGACGCAAAGAGGCGCCGGCAGCTCTCCCCTGATTTTTAAAACAGAGTATATAATTAATTTTTTTGTCTTTTGTTAATTTATTACTTCTTTTTTGGAACATTTTTAAAACCAGAGATATTTGTTTAAGACTAAGATCGGCGAAATCTTCACAATGGCGTCGCGAATCGACAATTATTTCCTGATATCCATAAGCAGACTGATTGTTTTTAGAAAGGGCGGGAAAAATATTTTTTTTAGCTATTACTTGCCAGGAATTTTTGTTTGGCCAAGCTTGGAGAATATCTTTATTTTTTATTTCTTTTGGACAAAAAGGGCATGACAATATTTTTGTCACATTTTTTATATCATTTGGCCGTTTTTGTCTTTTTGGGGCAAAGATTATACCATGGCCATTAAAGGGATTGTATCGAGTTTCTGCTTTATTTTTCATATTTTTAACTAAATCTATAGATAGTATATCAGACTTTGTCGATAAATAAAAAAGCGCCGTTGTTTAACTGGTGGCGCTTTTCGCTTTTTTTGACCTCATTGTTTTTAGGCCAAAATGAATTTGTGGTCCTCTCCTCCTCTTTCATGCACAAGCTCGATAGAAATTAGGGTGATTTTTAAGGGCCTAATCTTTTTTTCTATCGCTTTTAGTCTTTGTCCGAATAATTGATTATCGGCCAAAGGCAATGAATCGATGTCCTGTTGCATTTCAGCGACTATTCTTTTAAGGTTATTAATCCTTAAATTCTGCAGGTTTGACGTTTCGTTTTTCATTTTTGCATTTTTTTTTGATAAGTTGATAATAAATGAACTATAATTAAAAAATCGGCTATTTTGCCGATCTTTATTTTCTTGGATGATTAAATGCTAGATTTCAAGATAAATAAAAAGCGGCCAGGCCGATAATAATAGGGCTAATAATAACTTTTCTTGTTTGTATTTGTCTTTCTAACATGACAATTATTTTAACAGATGTTGAATTTTTGTCAAATAAGATATAATGTAAAAATATAAACATTATATGATTAATAGCTTACAAAATCCTTTAGTAAAAAATATCGTTCGTCTGCGTAAAGCTCGCTCTCGCCGGCAACAGGATCTAGTCTTAATCGATGGTCTTCGGGAGATACTAGTTGCCTTTGCCTATGGTTTTGATTTTGTGCAGATATTCCATTGCCCGGAACTTAGTTTAGAAACTTGGCCGGAAGCACCCACCGAAATAACAACTGTAAGCCAGGAAGTTTTTTATAAGATCGCCTATGCTGATAATCCTAATGGTTGGCTAGCTCTTGTGCGTCCACGTTATCGTACTTTAGCGGATTTAAAATTAAAGACCAATCCTTTGGTTTTAGTGCTTGAGGCAGTGGAAAAGCCTGGTAATCTTGGTGCGATGTTAAGAACCGCTTATGCTGCTAAAGTCGATGCCGTGATTCTTAATAATCTGCAGACTGATTTATATAATCCCAACGTTATTAAAGCTAGCTCCGGTCATGTATTTAGCGACCAGGTAGTTATTGCTGATCAAGAGGAATCTTTGGTTTGGCTTAAAAAAAATAAGATTAAAATTTTTGCTACCAATATTAAGGCCGCCTCTAATTATAGCCTGGTTGATTGGCGCCAGGCGGCCGCAGTTGTGATGGGAACAGAAGCGTCTGGCTTGAGCGATTTTTGGATTAAAGCGGCTGATGAAAATATTATTATTCCTATGCAAAAAGGAATCGATTCCTTAAATGTGTCTGTTAGCGCCGGGGTATTAATGTTTGAAGCCAGAAGACAACGCGATTTAAATAAAAAAAGCTAATATTAGTAATTATTATTAATTTGACAGCTTCAGTTTTTTCTTGTATCATCAAACTATTGTAAAAAAATTGCGCCCATAGTTCAATGGATAGAACACTAGCCTTCTAAGCTGGATATGTA
>CAIZYV010000035.1 GCA_903937325.1 Candidatus Falkowiibacteriota bacterium
AAAACTGGTATTATGGATGGCACTGAAAAACCTGATTATGGTCGGACTGTTGATATCGTGACGAAGGCGGCAATTAAAGAAATGATTATTCCAGCGCTTATTCCGGTAGTCGCACCGGTTATTGTCGGTTTAGGCTTTAATCTTTTTGGTAAAGGGCATGGCGTAGAGGCGCTGGGCGGCTTGTTGGTTGGTTCAATCGTGACTGGCATCTTTGTGGCCGTGTCAATGACTTCCGGCGGCGGCGCTTGGGATAATGCTAAAAAATATATTGAATCCGGGCATTTTGGTGGCAAAGGATCGGATGCACATAAAGCAGCTGTGACCGGTGATACGGTCGGTGATCCTTATAAGGATACGGCTGGACCGGCAATTAATCCGATGATTAAAGTTTTGAATATCGTTGCCCTCTTGATTATTGGTTTATTGCTCTAGAAAAATATTAGAGAAAAAGAAAAAAGCGCCGGTGTTATACTGGCGCTTTTTGTTTCTCTTTTTTATTTTATATTTTATTTCTCGAGGGATAAGCCGGAGGATGTTTTGGAATTCCTCCTGGATCTAGGTTTTCGAGCATCTGCCTCATATTTACTGGCGTAAGAAGATCTTTGATCCAGTCTATATTCCCAATTTCATTGTGTCTTTTGGCTAGATATATTAATTTTTCCGTTGCCTGGTAATTCTTGTCTGTTAGTTTTAGTAGCCCAATAGTTACTAATTCTTGGATGTATTCTTCTACCGTTAAGTGGATGTTGATCAAGGGGTGGCCCTTTCTCTTAAAAATCATTTTTTTAACATCTTCCATCGTAAAATTTTCCCCGGAAAAGGCTAATTGATTGATTACAGGCATCGACTCGTTATAGTTCAATGCCCAGATCGGTATATCCATGACTTCTGATTTAGTGGTTAATAATGAATTTTTCTTTTTGCCGATATTTGCTTGCTTTGTTTTATTAAAAATAAGCTAGCTTTTTTGTAGTTAAGCATATCTTAAACCAGTAGCAACCATTTCGGCTAGTATCATGAAGGCGTCAGCGCGCAAACCTTTTTCTGCTAAGTTAGGATTCGCTTTGAGGATGAATAAAAGTTTTTCGGAGGCGCGATAAAGCGTCTCTTTTCCGGACGTGTCGGCGATTTGTAAAAAGCCGTCTTTGAGCATATCGGCAACATAATCTTTTGTTGGATAGACGAGATCTATCCGGGCGATACCGCCATTTTTTATAGCTTCTTCATTCAGCTGTTTGATTGAGAAAGGTATACCAGCTAAAGCCATTTTGTTAAAGATCGCGATGGTTATTTGTGCGTCTTTCATCTAAACCTCCTTTTTTTAATGAACGTTCTTCGTATTTTACTAATTTTTTGCTTTAAAGTCAAGCTTGCCTTTTCTTAAAATAATGCTAAAATATAAGAAATAAAAGAAAAAATCAAGCGAGCTTTTTTGGCTCGCTTCTAATTGTTTAAAGATTATGCAAGTAATTAAAAAAGATTTAGAAAAATCACAGGTAGAATTAGCTGTTTCTTTAGAATTTGACGAATTTAAGCCATATATTGAAAAGGGTGCTCAGCATGTTTCTGAGCATGTTAAAATTGAAGGTTTTCGTCCCGGTAAAGCGCCTTATGAAATTTTAAAACAAAAAGTCGGAGAAATTAGTATTTTAGAAGAAGCGGCTCATATTGCTATTCGCAAAACAATCGATGAAATATTTGCTAAAGAATTGGCAGGGCAACAGCCTGTTGGTCAGCCGAAAGTGGAAATTACTAAGTTAGCTCCGGAAAATCCTTTCGAGTATAAAGTGATCATCTCTTTATTACCAAGCGTGGCTTTGGGTGAATATAAAAATTTAAAGATTGAACGAGAAAAAGTCGTCGTTAGCCCTGAAGATATTAGTAAAACTTTGACGGAAATTTTAGAAATGCGAGCGAAAGAAAGTCTCAGCGCTGATGCTGCTGTTAAAGGTGATAAATTAGTTTTAAATCTCAATTTAAGTTTAGACAAGGTGCCGGTTGAAGGCGGGCAAGCGCAGGATGTTACCGTGATTCTTGGTAAAGAGTATATGGTGCCCGGTTTTGACGATCATGTTATCGGTATTAAACAAGGAGAAAAAAGAGAATTTAAATTATTATATCCCGAGACCCATCATCAGGCGCATTTAGCCGGTAAGATGGTTGAATTTACTGTTACGGCAGTCTCAGTTTATCATCGTGAACTTCCAGCTCTAGATGACACTCTAGCGAAAGAAATGCAATTTAGAGATTTAGCTGATTTGCAGGAAGCAATTAAAAAAAATATTACTGTTGATCGTGAACGCCAAACCGATATTAAAGCGGAACTAAGGATGTTAGAGAAAATTGCTGATCAAGCCAAGTTTGGCGATATGCCAGAGGCTTTACTAGAAAGTGAGTCGAACAATATGATGGCGGAACTGGAGCGTAATATTGTTAATCAGGGTGGTAAGTTTGACGATTATTTAAAACATTTAAAAAAGACACCGGCAGAATTACGTTTAGAGCTTATGCCTAACGCCGTTAAGCGCGTTAAGACTGGCTTAATAATTAGAGAAGTGGGACTTATTGAGAAGATTGAAATAAAAAAGGCAGATATTGATGAAAAATTAGAATCTTTAGGTAAGACTTATGCTCATGAAGCGGAAGCCGTGAAGCAGTTGAATAGCCCGGAATATCGCCGCCATTTAGAAAATATGATGTTCAACGATGAAGTCGTTGCCC
>CAIZYV010000036.1 GCA_903937325.1 Candidatus Falkowiibacteriota bacterium
AGATATAGCTTAGCAGGGTAGAACCTTAGGATAGACTTGATAGCTTCTCCCGCCTTCTGAAAAGATGTATAAAAACGAGCGTAAAAATTTAAATAGGTCATAAAAAAAACAAGATATAGTATCCTAAATACAAGCTTATCATATTTTTAAAATAATATAAAACGTGCTAAAATAATAATATTATGACAAATAAAACTCTACATAGCCTTTTTGGCTTTGCCTATCATGAAAATGCAAAAAAAGTAGTGATTTCTGGCTCTGAAACAGGTCTTTCTTTTAACTGTCATCTACCGGATGGCGAGGAGGCAATTTTTAACCTACCAAAGAGGCTGGAAACAGAATTAGCCGCTAACCTACGTCATCTTCTAGAAATAGCCCCAGGAGAGCTTGCCGCAGGAAAATATTGCAAACTAAGCGATAAAAACTATCACTTAAGCTTCAGACTGAGTATTATCCCAGATAAATTTGGAGAAAAAATAATTATTAATATAATTGACGAAGAAAAAAATTTCATGAATCTTAGTAACCTAGGGTTACAAAAAAAAGATTTAGACATTATCAAACACAAAATTAATACTAAAGCTGGATTGATAGTTATCAGCTCTCCCGAAACTCAAGGACGAAGCTCTACCCTATATTCCCTATTATCCGAACTGAACCAAGAAAATAAAAATATTTATTTTATTCATGATAAAGCGGAAACACAATTAAACGGGATAAATTACCTTCCTAATACACCAGAAAACTGGGATAGAATTTTGCATCAAGACTCAGATATTATAGCTATTGATACAAAACATAGCGGTAAACATTTAGCTCAAGCTATCACCGCCGCTTCTACGGGGAGGCTTGTACTTATTACGACGGAAGCAGTTAATACTTTAGAAGCGCTCTACCAATTATTAAAAACCGATTTGCCCTTGAAATTAGTATTAGATAGCCTTAAGATGATAATCAGTCAAGAATTAACAAACTTAAAAAGAGTCAACATTAAAAATATTAAAGGAAGAAAAAAAATTGGATTATTTGAAATAATGGTTCCCGACAAGAAAATAGCTGATTTTATTTTAAAAAATGAAACAAATATTAAAACAAAAGAGTTTTGGCAGAAACTACTACAACTCTTAATAGATAACGGATATAGACCAATATCTAATGATATTAAACAAAAAGAGCTTGATGGCTTAATATGAAGAAAATCTGTGTAATACCAGCATATAACGAAGAAAAAGACATTGCCGAAGTCGTAAATCGAGTCCGGCCTTTTGTTGATGAAATTGTGATAGTTGATGATTGTTCAAAAGATAATACCGTTAACATTGCCAGACAAACTGGCGCCACAGTACTACTTCATCCCATAAACCGCGGCCAAGGCGCTGCTCTACAAACTGGAAATGATTATGCCCTAAAAAATCAAGCTGATATAATAGTCCACTTTGATGCCGATAATCAATTTCAAGCCGAGGAAATACCAGATTTAGTAGGACCAATAGAACGAGGTGATGCTGAAGCCGTGCTTGGATCAAGATTTATGTCTAAAAAATCCGATCTACCGATGTTTAAAAAAAATGTCATCATGCCTCTAGCTCGCTTGTTCAATCGTCTTTTTTTTAATATTACTTTAAGTGATCCTCAAAGTGGTTTTAGAGCTTTAAGTCGCAAGGCGGTAGAACAAATAAAAATTAAAAACGACGGC
>CAIZYV010000037.1 GCA_903937325.1 Candidatus Falkowiibacteriota bacterium
ACACTTAAACAGGCGATAAAAATTAAAAATAAAGAAGTTGGTTTAGAAAAAGCTAGTAAAAAATTGGCAAAAAATTATGGCTGGATGCCGGTATTTTGTTATGGTAATTCCTGGGATAATATTTATTATCAAAAAGAATTAAATACCTTATTAAAAAAGAGTCTGAAGCAATTAGAAAATGAGCATACCAAGCTTCAAAATTATAAAAAGACTCGTAATAGAGATATTAGCGCAGCTATTTTAAAATATAAAATAAACCCTCGAGATTTACAAAAATTTATAGATTTTGGCCTAGCATTAGATGCTAGGAGTGAGGCTGAATATTTTGTTAGTTATACAGGATTTTATCTCTTAGCTCTATACAAAGAAATCTCTAAAAGATTATATATATCAATTAATCAGATTAGACTCCTCTATGAAGTGGAAATTATTGATTGTTTATTGGGGAAGAAAAAGGCCAATAAGCTCCTAGAATTAAATGGAAAATTACGTGGTTTTGGTTATAATAAAAAAATGTCTAAGCGCTTCTATTTTTCTAGAGTAGAGGTTTTAAAATTATTTAGTTTTATTGAAAAAAATACTCGTAATATTCAAGGAAGCGATGAACAACAAGGCGTCTGTGCTAGCGTTGGCAAGGCTAGAGGGATTGTGCGCATAGTGCCATCTCCAGAACAAAATGACAGAGTAAACGAAGGCGATGTTCTAATAACTTACGCGACTACAGTAGATTATTTACCGGCAATGAAAAAAGCGGCGGCGATTATTACAGAAATTGGAGGGCTAACTTGCCATGCAGCGGTAATTTCTAGAGAATTTGAAATACCTTGCATTGTAGCTCTTAAAAATGCGATGAAAAATTTTAAAGATGGTGATTTAGTAGAAGTTGACGCGAATAAAGGGCTTATTAAAATTTTAAAACGAGCTTAAATTTATAAATAATTGACATTTATAAACAAAATCTGCTAAATTTGTTAGTTAAAATAAAATTAATTAATATCTACTTTAGACTTAAAACAGTAAATTAACAACTTAATATAGGAGATTAAAATAATGAATAATATTATCATCACAGGATTTGAAAAATTTGGTGATTATGAAGAAAATATTACTGAGGTTATTTGTAAATCATCACCAATACTTTCCTCGCATTGCATTAAATACATAATTTTTCCAGTAAGAATTTTTACAAACGGCGCCGAAGATTATGGCAAAAAAATTATAGCGCTAGCCGAAGAAACCGAAGCTAAAGCAATTATTTCTTTAGGCATGGCTTCTGACGTATACGGCGTTAGAATAGAATCTTGCGCAAGTAACTGGGTAGAAAATAAAAAATATTGTTTACCGGAAGAACAAAATAGAGTTCTGGATAAGAAATTATTACCGCATCATTTATTAAATATTGATTTGTGCAAATGGAAGTTAGATAAAATTTTTTCTAGTTTTTTGTCAAAAAAAATAAAACATGAAGATATAATATCTGGTAATGCCAATAACTTTTGTTGCAACGCTTTAATATTTAGAACCCTGCAGGCAATTAACGCATCGAATTGCGACATACCTTACATTTATCTGCATCTACCTTGCACAAAAGCATCTCTGGGCAAAAAAATAAATTTTGACCAGACAAAATATCTTAGCTCAATACAACAAGCTCAAGAAATACTGAGTATTGTGATTGAAGCTTATAAATAAAATAAAAAAGGAGGCTCTTAAACAAGCTTCCTTTTTCTTTACTATTCTATAAGTGGTAATCAATATTTACCAAATTCATATTTAACAATTTTCTTACGTACTGGCCCAAGGAACAAAAAATACAAAGCGCCTCTAAACCATTTCCATAAAACCAGAGCGACTCCTTCTTTTTCAAGACGCCTAACAGAAAAATTTAAAAAAACCGACTTTATCATCCGATAACGACCACGCTTAGATAATCGCTTAATATAATCATAGTCTTCGCCTATAAAAATACTTTCATCAAAGCCGCCAATCAGTCGATGCTTAGAAGTTAAGGATAAAATGCCAACGCCGACGGAGGCAGGGAAGAAATACTGACCACAAAAACAAACAAGATGATAAAAAAATTCAAACAATCGATAAATAAAATGCGGAGAAGAAAAATGAAGATAAAAACCAGCAACACTTAAACTACGAGAGATAAATTCTTGATAAGATTTCTCTAAAAAACCCGCTGGCAAAACCACGTCTGCGTCTAAAAATAAAATTACACTGCCGTTAGCTGAAGCGGCGCCATTATTACGCTGACGGGCAGGAGAACGCTTAGCATCCTGAGCAAAAATACACCCAGCCGCTAAGGCGATATCTTTTGTTTTGTCCTCGGAAATACCATCCGAAACAATTATTTCATAATCACTAAAAGACTGGCACTTAATGGACTCCAAAAGGCGAGGTAAATACTTTTCTTCATTAAGTGTGGGAATAACAATAGAAAGCATATTAAAATAGAGTACGAGCTAATTCCCAAAATTCTTTATTACCATGCTTATACTGCCAATACCACCACTCAACACCCCAGAGATAAGAGCGCTTAAAGCCGGTATTAACCGCAAAGCGGAGATTAGCTTGAAACTGTCCAATACTAAAAGATTTATCTGCCTCATTATTAGATAAATAAATTATTTTTCCCTGAGGAACCCAGGGCTCGGCCTGCAATTCGGCAATAATCCGCTTATCTGATGGAATTCCCGCAAACCAAGCTTTCACACGATAAAACCATGGTGGCAGGGGGTAGCGAATATAGCCAAAAAATTTATTCCAAATAATACGATAAATCGTGGTGCCAAAAATATCAGCATACTTAGCTTCTTGGCGCCATAAATTAAGCTCCCCTGGACCAGAAACAATAATTGGCCGCTCATCTAAAGATTTAACCAGGGCTACTTCGGCAGCAAAAAATACTTCATCGCTCGGAGGACAAATACCAAAAGTATTTAAAAATGGCTCATTTTCTACCTGCCAATATAAAATAGCCGGATTGTCCTTATAACGCTTAACAGTTTTACTCAACATCGACAAAGTATCGGCCTGCATATTAATGATATTTTCTTGACTGGTCCAATTCGGAGCATGACATTCTGGCCAACGTGGTAATCGCCAACCGATATTAATCACAAATTTAACATCCCTTTTAGCACCTTCAGCAATTAAAAAATCATAAACGCTATAATCAAAAACCCCTTGTTCAGACTCAATTTCATCCCAGTAAACAGGCAGGCGTATTTGCTTAACTTTTAGATCATCGAGAATCGCAATATAAGCTTCTTTCCAATCAAGACCAATTTCACTAGCGTATTTTTTAGAAAAAGTTACGCCAAAAAAATCTGGTTCATATTTAATTTGCTTATCAGTATAATTATTCTTAAATATCTTAATAAAAAAAAGCAAAGCTAAGAAAACAAGAATAATAGCTATTATAAATAATTTTCTACTTAAGCTCATAAAGATAAAAAATATAAACCCACACTAATAATTAAAATAGCAACACCTTTTTGTAAAACGATAGGCCAGGTAGTATCTTCTTTTAATATTTTCGGAGCAAAAAAAGAGACTAAGGCTCCTAAAATAATAATCCAAGCATATTGAACGCCCTGTAAGGCGTTAACCAACGCGACGGGACCGAGATAAATAGCATAATTTTGTAAAACAAAGGCAATTGAGCCTAATATTTGATTTCCCGCGACCAATCCTTGATTACGTCTTGTTTTTGGATTGCGTGTAAACAAAGCCTTAATCTCCCGACGTGCGCGCGGAGAAAATAAAATAAAAGCAGCCGCTAAAATAGCGCCTAAGCGAGTCCATAAAAAAGTACTTAGAAATGCTTGTGTCTGATAAGCAAACTTACTACCAACAAAGAATAAAGCATAAGCTAAACCAGAACCGAGTGATAATATAATAGTTAAAAAAGAAGAATTGTTGCGCAAATTAAGAGAATCAAAAAAATTATTCCAGAAGCCATGGCGCCGCCCAGGCAAAAAGGCAACAATTAAAACACCGACAACCAAAAAAATCATCGCAATTAATTGACTATGAGAAAACTTATCACCTAAAATAAAAAAAGAAAGTGGTAAGGAAAAAATAGGAGTCGAACCACCGATAATTACTAAAGAGCGCGAGGCCTCACCGCGTCGTAAAGCAGCATAAAGCAACAATAAAGCAGAAGCAAATAAGCCACCAAGTACTAAATCAAGAAAAAAACCAAAAATACCAGGCCAGGACAAAAACCAAGGCGCACCGAATAAAACTAAAGAGCCCATCGCGCAAGCAATAAAAGTATAAGCGCGTGCACTGCCAACCACTTTTTCCACTAAAAATTTATCGGTCAAATTAACAATTGCCAATAAAAAATAAGCTACGAGGGCAACAAAAAACCAATTCATATATTAACAATTAACAAAAATAGTTTTTTCTATATTCGTTACGCCACCCCGAGGAGCATTTAAAAAAGCATTAAGGGCGGCTCGCGCTAAGCGACCATCACGACGCCAATCAGGTAACCATTCAGCAACAAATTCAGGGGCTAAGCTATCCAGTCCCGCTCCAATTGATAACAACCATTCGCGATTGAAAACTTCTTGAGAGCCAACCGGATTAGACATAATAATCGGCAAACCAAGACCAGCATAAAAGCTAAGTTCGGAAGGCTTTGTCCATAAAACATCTGTATCGCGTAAACATAAATTAAACAAACGAAAATACTCCATTTTTTGCGGGTGATAAATAATTTTTACATTACCAGAATTGCTTAAATTAAGACGGTTTATTGCTTGAATAAAATAATCGTTAACATCAAGACGGCTGCCGGCCACTAAATTTAATTTTAATTTATTTTCTTTAATCATCGGGCCTAGTTTTTCTAACAACAAAACACCAATTTCTCTTTGCGCCCCGGCGCCGCCAACCGCAAAAGTAAGAGTGAAAGGACGATCAATACCTGATGAAAAATCAAATTCTGGTAATAAAAAATTACTATAATTCCGTCTAAAATTATTTAATGGGTCTAAAGATAAAAGACGTTTAGTTAAATCTGTTTTTAAAACACTATTTTCAGCACCGATATTTTCTAAAGGTAGAGGAAAGCCGGTAATATGAATTTTATTACTGGCAACACCATACATTTTCAAGCGCTCACTAACGCGTTCATTCGGAGCAAAATAAATTATTCGACTAGAACGCGGATTAATTGGTGCCCAAGCACGGGAGACATCCGCGTCACAAACAACACAATAAATATCGCCTGGATAGTTATAATATTCTGCACAATAAGCCGCCACAAAAAAAGTGGTGACAAAAGGTAAGGCCTCTTTACTTAATGATTCAATTAATTTTTTACCTATCCCCCTTTTTACAGCTTTAAAAAATATCTTTTGCTGCAAAGATAAAGAAGATAAATCACGTCGAGGATAAAAATGATCAATTTTCTGAAAAGCATCCATTGCTCGAAAAACTAATTCACCTAAAAAAGGAATGCGCTTAAAATAAGAAATTTTTTCGTATGATTTCTGACTATTTTGCCAATAAGATTTTTCCCAAGACTCAATACTACTATAAGTATTAAGATTAACAGCGCCATTATTACTTAAGTGTAGCAAAGGATAAGCAGCGCGTTGGTGCCCATAGCCCATATCAGCGGCTATTAAATTTATTTTATTATTCATAAATAAAAAAAATAAGAGTAACTTCTATATTATACTATAAAAAAATCGCCCCTGAAAGGGCGATTTTACTTATTTTGAAGTTATTAGAAGTGG
>CAIZYV010000038.1 GCA_903937325.1 Candidatus Falkowiibacteriota bacterium
AAAATAAATAATTATGACAACCAATTTTTGCTCTTAAAATAACGCAACATACTAAAAGAACCAAGAGCCATGATAAATAAAATTATCCAAAAACCGAAACGATGATCAACAAAAGGCATATACTTGGCATTCATTCCAAAAATACCGGCCATCAAAGTTAAAGGATAAAGAATAACAGAGAAGAGGGTCAGTGTTTTCATAATATTACTCATCCGGTCATTTAGTAAAGATTCGTTCGTATCGTTTAAAACATTGACCATTTCTTTCTGATTATCAAGCATCTCCCAAATACGCTTAGAATGATCAACTAGATGCCCGTACTGTTTCTTTAAATCATCATGCGACACTAGTGTGCTACTCATACTCATCAGCTGCTGCAAAATATTTTTATGATTTTGCATGATCTTACGGATATTAATAATGTTGCGGCGTAAATTTAAAATTTTAGCAACTGCTTCTTTCTGATGATGTTCAAAAATCAAATCTTCCACCTCTTCTATTTCCAGACTATTTTGATCAATAAGCAAATAACAAGACTGAAGCAGATGATTAAGTATTTCATAAAGTAAGGTCGCAGAAGATTCGGTGTGATAAGAAAGTAAGCCGTCCTGACCCTGTTTAGCTTTATCAAAAAACTCTTTCAAAGCCGGAATATTATTATTATGCAAACTGACCAGATAACCATGGCCGATAAAAAATTCTATTTCGCCAGCAATAATCTTATCCTTTACAAAGGTAGGGAAATGCAAAATCAAAAATAGATAGCCTTCTTCCGCTGCCACCATCGGCCGTTGCGAAAAGACTGTCGCCGCCGAAGAATGTAAATGACCAAGATTAAATTGATATTCCTTATGGAGATAATCGATTTCCTTGCGACCGGCATCGACAATATTTAACCAATTCAGGATAATATTATTACCGGGCCTGTCAATTATTAGCTTCTCAATCTTAGAGCTAATCTTTTTATAATTACTCATAGGAAAATTGGCGCAAGCCGGCGACAAGATTTTATTTTGACGCCGACGCCAGATTGTAATAAAATAAGGATAGTTTTATTCCTCTAGTATAGCAAAAATAAAAGAAGTGTTAAAGTGATTATTATATGGCAAATATTCTCGGCATCAGTACAGGCGAAATAGACCTTTATCGAGCACAACAAGCGCTCAGCGATTTTTATAATGACAATAAAAAACATCAAATAGTCACCCCCAACCCAGAGATAATTTTACAAGCACAAAAAGATGAAGAATTATTTTACATTCTAAACAGCGCTGATTTATCTTTAGCCGATGGCTTCGGTCTTAAAATAGCCGCCAAGCTAAGTAATCAAAGTTTAAAAAGACTTACTGGCGCTGACTTCCTCCTTCATATTTTACAAGAGGCCGCCAAAAATAAAAGACGCCTCCTACTTATCAATCGTCGCGATGGCTTATCTACAGAAGAAGATTTAAAAAATACTCTCGAAAAACAATATTCAAAGATAAATCCATTAATTATCAGCTGTGCAAAAAATACAAAACCAAGCAACGAAGATTTAGAAAAAGCGCGTGCTTTTCGCCCCGATTTAGCCATCTGTGGTTTTGGCGCACCCGAGCAGGAAAAGTATCTCTTCCATTTACAAAAAAACCTAGAATATTTACCCGTCGCCATTGGTTTGGGCGGTGCTTTCGATTTCCTCAGCGGCCGCATGAAGCGTGCACCAGCCGCTTGGCGCCATTTAGGTTTAGAGTGGTTTTGGCGCCTCATCCAACAGCCGTCTCGCTGGCGTCGTATCTGGAGGGCAACCGTCAGCTTCATCCTTGCCCTGATTTACTGGCGGTTTATATTGCCTCATCGCTATCGACCAAATGTCGCTGTGATGATGTATAAAAAAAGTGACAAGGGAAGAGAAATATTTATTGTCGAACGACAGGACCAACCAGGTCATTGGCAATTACCACAAGGCGGTTTAGACGGACAAAATATTATAGAAGCCGGGACTAGGGAATTACAAGAAGAAAGTGGTGTTAAAAATTTTAAAATTATAAGCAGCGACAGAAACCTTTATCGCTACGATTTTTGTTTAGATAACGGCCGAGACAGGCGAAGCGGAGAAATTCGACACTATGGCTATAAAGGACAAAGACAAAGCTTAGTAATTGCTGAATTCCAAGGTAAAGACGAGGAAATTAAAATTAACTACTGGGACCATCGCGCTTGGCGCTGGATAGCAGAAAAAGACTTGCTCACGAGTCTCCACCCCTGCCGGCAAGAAGCAGGTAAAATCTATTTTCAAAAAATTGCTAAATTAAATAAAAACTAAATTAATTTATGATCAAAATAAATTGGTCAAAATACAAAAAATATAAAATTGTTTGGATATTAACCACCCTGATATTAGCATTGGCTTTGGGTATGATGTTAGGTAATTTTTATAGCGACCAA
>CAIZYV010000039.1 GCA_903937325.1 Candidatus Falkowiibacteriota bacterium
GAAAAATCAAAATCGACCCAAAATTATATATTCTGTCAGAAACCCACCTTCTTGCTACGCCAAAAAAAGACCCGAAGCAGTTCGGGTCTTTTTCCTTAGCGGAGAGGCGGGGATTCGAACCCCGGATACGCTGTTACACGTATAACAGGTTAGCAACCTGCCGCTTTCAGCCGCTCAGCCACCTCTCCCTGTATTATTCTTCTCTTTTAAATTTTATGGTATAATCACTATATAAAATCTCACATTGCTTGTCAAACTATATGCCCGCAGAAAATAAAGAAAAAAAATCAATCCGCTGGCAGGTGCCAGAATATAAAAACGATAAAAGAGGCCGCCGCTGGTACTTATTAGCCTCGGCTTTTGTCTTAATCTGTCTCTTTCTATCATTTTTTTCCGTTTCTGCCTGGAAAATTGTTTTCCTCGGACCTGATTCAAATTTTCTATTTGCCTTAATTATCCTTATCTCCGCTGCAATCATGCTAATTCATGATAGTCAGGAAGCCCAAATGATCACAGTGGAAATTAATAGTGAAGGTATACAAATTGGTCGTCGTTTCCATGATTACGATCAAATTAAACAATTTTGTGTCCTATACAAACCTAGAGAAAGCATAAAAAATTTATATTTAGAGTTCAGTAATAAAATGATGCCTCGGCTGGCTATCCCCTTACGCCGTCAGGACCCTTTACAAGTGCGTAATTATCTTGTGCGTTATTTAGACGAAGATTTAGACAGAGTCGCCCCGCCATTATCAGAGCAGTTGACGAAATTATTCAAGCTATAGTATAATTCGCCTATCGTATAATTCTGATGCTGCCCCCATAGTTTAATGGATAGAACGCAAGATTGCGGATCTTGTAATCCAGGTTCGATTCCTGGTGAGGGCACACTAATATATAGCATAGGCGCCAAATTGGCGCCTATTTTAATAAAATGCTCTTAAGCGTCCCCTTATCGGCGCTAAGTCGCGTCGGCCAAAGTACTGCACAATCTTTAAAAAAACTCGGACTGGAAACAGTCCAAGACCTGCTTTTTTATTTCCCTTTCCGCTATGACGACTTCAGTCAATCGACGCCAATAGATAAAATCGAAGCCGGTCAAAACGTCAGTATCAGCGGCACGATCGAAATGATTCAAAATAAACGCAGTGCTAAGCAGCGCCGGCAATTAACAGAAGCCTTAATCAGCGATGAAAGCGGAATGATAAAAGCCATTTGGTTCAACCAACCTTTTATCACTCAGAATCTTAAGCCGGGAGACCTAGTATCACTAGCCGGAAAAACAGCAGAAAGCTACGGTCAGTTGACTATAGTGTCGCCACAATATGAAAAAGTTGGAGCTAACGGTGCCTTAATCCATACGCAAGGACTCGTGCCCGTTTATCATCTAAACGCCGACTTCAGTCAAAAACAACTACGTTTTTTAATTAAACAAGCTATAGACGCTGCTGATAAAATAGAGGAGTGGTTACCAGAAAAAATATTAAAAGACTTGCATCTCATGTCTTTATCAGATGCCGTAAGGCAGACACATTTTCCTAAAGATTTTGAAGAAGCGCAAATAGCCAGACAAAGAATCGGTTTCGGCGAATTGTTCCTGCGCCAACTGCGCGCACAAAGCTTAAAACAACAAATTAAGCATAAACAAGCGCCAAAAATAGAATTCCAAGAAATATTAACACGCCGCTTTGTTCAATCCCTGCCCTTTACTTTAACAGCCGGGCAGAAACAAGCCGCTTGGGAAATATTACAAGATATAAACCGCAACGCCCCGATGTCACGCCTTTTAGAAGGCGATGTCGGTTCAGGAAAAACTGTGGTAGCGGCCATGGCCTTATTTAATGCGGCTATTAACAAATACCAGGGAGCTTTAATGGCGCCGACCGAGATATTAGCCTCACAACATTATAAAAGCCTTCTCGATTTACTTGGTTCATTTAATGTTAAGTTAGCACTTCTCACCGGCAACCAAACGGAGGCAAATTTTGCCTTACCAAAAAGCAAGAATGCCCGACGCGAACATATTATACAAGAAGCAGAAATAATCATCGGCACACAAGCCTTAATTCAAGATTATAATATTCCCAAACTCGCCCTTGTTATCGTTGACGAGCAACATCGCTTTGGTGTCCGGCAAAGGCAGAAATTACAGCAAAGTAGCGTGTCGCTCTGGCCTCATTTTCTATCAATGACAGCCACACCAATCCCCCGCTCTCTCGCCTTATCTATCTACGGCAATCTTGATTTATCCTTAATTAAAGAATTACCAAAAAATAGAAAAGCAATAATCACAAAAATAATCGCCGAAGAACAGCGTGAGCAAGCTTATATTTTCCTAAGGCAACAAATTGAAAGTGGACGACAAGCTTTTATTATTTGTCCGCTTGTTGAGGAGTCGGATAAGCTCGGCGTCAAATCAGCTACGGCCGAATATAAACGTTTGCAGGCAGATATTTTTCCCGATATCGCCATAGGCTTAATTCATGGACGTTTAAAAAGCAACGATAAAGAAAAAGTAATGAAAGAATTTGCCGAAGGGAAAATAAAAATTCTAGTAGCGACGGCTGTTGTAGAAGTCGGTGTTGACGTGCCTAATGCTAGTGCCATGCTCATTGAAGGAGCGGAGCGTTTCGGACTAGCACAGTTACATCAATTTAGAGGTCGAGTCGGCCGCGGCCCCCATCAATCTTATTGTCTTCTCTTAACCAGCAAAGAACAGTTAAATCCAAACACCGCTGAGCGCCTACAAGCTTTGAGTAAATATAACGATGGCCTGTCTTTGGCTAAAATAGATTTGAAATTACGCGGGGCCGGTGATCTCTACGGCCTTATTCAAAGCGGCTTCCCGGAACTACGCATTGCCTCGCTATTTGATTATGAAATGATTAAAAAAGCGCAAAAAGCCGCCGAAGACTTAATCAGCAGCGACCCAGAATTATCTGCTTACCCCTTAATTAAAGCTAAACTCCAAACAGAAGCAGAAACAGAGGCCCATTTGGAGTAGTCTTTACAAAAAGTAAAAATATCCCTAATATAAGGATATAGTTTTTTAAAATTTATTGTCTAACAAAAAACAAAAAAATCATGTATCAAGCAACATTTAAAGGGACAGACATCGTTTTTATCAAAGACGATATTTTCCAGGAAAAAGGCGTTATCCTAATCAAAAACGCCAAGAATGCCGATGATAAAAACGACAAAACTATCCCACGAAACTTAAAACTTCATGAGGTAGAAATGCCATTAGAAACAAAGCTCAAAATAAAAGACTTTTTTCAAAAAGTCACAACCGAAAAAACAAAAAGTAAAAGCAGAGCAGAAAGACAATTGAGACACATATAACCTCCTTATTCAGGAGAAATAACGCAAGCCCCAGGCAACCAGGGCTTGTTTTTTTGAATAAAAAAATGCTTCCGTGAGAGCGGAAGCACAATTAGGAGTAGGCGAATTATTACATCTTCGCCAATATTTTTCTCGTCGGCTTTAACGCCAACATTGTTGTTATGAAAACAACAATGATGATATCAACGGCCGGAATCTTAAATGATTCCAGAATCACGCCAGTACCACCGCCATCCAGCATGGCGAGAAAGGAAAACAGACCAAGCAATGAATATATTATACTTAGTGTGCCTAGGGCGATAATAACATAATACACATTTTTCATGATACTTTTTTTAATGGGTTTGTAAGGCCGAGCCTTTTAAAAGACCAATCCTTATAAACCCACTAAAAATCTGGCAAAGAACAACTATTCTAATATATCATTTTTATTTAATATTGTCAATAGATAATAATCAGCCCAAAATTTCCACCAAATTACCCAAATCTTTAATCTTCAGTAGTTTCAGTTTGCCTGAACGATAGTCAGCCCCTTCGGGAACGATAGCGCTCTTAAAACCGAGCTTTTCCGCTTCTTTAAGGCGTTGTTCTAGGCGAAAAACTGGTCTTAATTCTGCTCCTAAGCCGAGTTCACCAATAAGTACCATGCCAGCCGGCAAAGTCTTATTTAAATAAGAAGAAATTATTGCCGCACAGACAGCTAAATCTAGGGCCGGATCATTAATCTTTAGGCCACCAACAACATTTAAAATAATATCGCGCGTCACCAAATTAATCTTACTGCGCTTAGCAATAACCGCGCTCAAAACTTGCAAACGATTCAAATCCAAACCACTAGCTTTACGCTGAGGATAACCAAAAACTGTTTTTGTAACTAAGGCTTGAATATTAACAAGAAAAGGTCGAGTTCCTTCGAGCACACAGCCGATCACTGAACCGGCAATAGCGGTCGCACCTGCTCCCAAAAAAACAGAACTAGGATCTTTCGCTTCGATAAAACCGGCGCCAGTCATTTCCAAAACACCGAGTTCGTTAACCGAACCGAAACGGTTTTTACTAGCGCGTAAAAGACAATAATTACTGCCCGGCTCATTTTCTAAAGATAAAACTGTATCAACAATATGCTCTAAAGATTTTGGACCGGCAATCTGACCGTCTTTAGTGATATGACCAATTAGCAGAACACTTATGCCATGCTCTTTGGCAATCTCCAAAAATTTAATTGCCACTGCCCTTATTTGACTAAGGCTACCGGATTCAGAAGGAATGAAAGAAGAATAAACAGTCTGAATGGAATCGACAACGATAAAAGCCGGTTTAAGTTTTAAAGCGGCACCAGTAATTTTTTCCACACTCGTTTCTCCGATAAAGCGCAAACGGCTCAAATCACAATGTAATCTTTCTAAACGCGCTTTCACTTGCACAGCCGATTCTTCCCCGCTGACATACAAAACCTCGCCATCTTTGCTTAAAACATCAGCCAATTGGGCAGCTAAAGTGCTCTTGCCAATACCTGGTTCGCCACTTAAAAGTAGCAAGGAGCCAGGTAACAAACCACCGCCTAAAACACGATCAATCTCTTCCCAGCCGCTTTTAATTCTTATCTCCGGTCCGCTTTTTAAAGTGCGCAAGTCAAGGACGACTGCTCCGCCAACCTTTTTTGCTTCTTCTTTCTTTTCAGTTTGCGCATCGATTACACTTTCCGATAATGTACCCCAGGAACCGCATTCTGAACAACGCCCACTCCATTTAGGAAATTGGGCGTCGCAGTGCGAACAAACATGAATTTTTTTAACTGCCATATTATTTTTCCCAATAAGCGCCATCCACTAACCAGCGACCATTCTGCTTGACGAAAGACAAGCGCAGATTCTGGGTAAAATTATTTTCACCGCCATCTATTTTTACTTCTCGACGCTGAGTACCAACGATTATTTCGGCCACAGCCTTTTCTTCATCAAAAGATTTAATCTCCGTACCAACCGCTTTTGTCGTTATGCCGTAATAAGAACCGTTATAAGGATTTTCTGCGCGCGTTTTAAGCACGTAAGAATCAGCCCAGGTGCGCATCGAAGCCGTCATAAAAATACTTAAATCATCAAAATTGCTGTAATTTGATTGATTAGAAAAAGAACCAAGGCGTTCAGCAAAAGATGAGGCCAGCTTGGCAATATCATCAGCATTAACAGTGTGAGCCACTTCTTTACTAATATCATATTGCTGATAATTACGGGGTTTATCACTCGGGACGACCACGTCTTCAGTTTCCTCTGGCAATTGTCCGGTCGAAGTAGCGACTGGGGCAGTCGGAGATGGCTCGCCGCCAATTTGACGAATAAAGACAAAATAAATAATAGCCGCGATGACAAGCAAAGAAAAAATAATGATTAAAATTCCTAATTTTTTACGATTATCCATATATTTTTAAATTAAGTTTGTTCTTGAGATAAACTTTCATTAAATTCTTTCTTAGCTTCTTCAATTTCTAAAAGCTGTCGCGGGTCGGAAGTAATTAACTGATCCTCCGCATAAGAAGCTACAACTTTCATCGCCACATGTTTATTACCGGCGAAAAATATTCCTTCACCAATACCACATTCCAACAATAAATATTTTTCACCTTCAGTCAAAAGAAAAGTCTTCTGGACTAAATCAATAGCCGCCGGAGATTGCTTAAGGAGAATCTGTAAAGAAGAATTAGTCACAATTGCCTGACCATAAGGAGAGGTCAAAAAATCATTTACATCCTGAGTAATCGTTGTTACCCCGAGATAATATTTACGACAACGCTTTACCATGGCAAAAATAAATTTAGCGCTGTCTTCATTTTGCATCATCCACCAAGCTTCATCGATTACGAGAATACGCTTGCGCATCTCGCTTCTTACAGTATTCCATATATAGTTAACAATGGTATAAATTGCCAAAGGACGAAGTTCATCTTCTAAATCACGAACAGAAAAACAAACCAGCTGATTATTCATTTCAACATTTGTCTGACTATTCAACAAACCAGCGAAAGTTCCTTCGGTATATTTTTTTAAACGCAAAGCCAAATCATTTCCACCCTCCATGCCTTCTAAGACCTGCTCAAAATCAGACATCACCGGCGCTTCAATCGCGGAAAGATCAGAATCGGGCGTAATATCTTTCTTAGCATAGGTTTCTAAAAGTGCCCGGTCAACAACAGAATCTTCATCATAATTAAGCTTGCCGAGCATCAAGCGCACCAAGCCTTTCAAAGTGATAACGGCGCTGCGGATAATATCTTTCGGCTTCGCTTCTCCGCCAATTGCCCGCGGTAAATCAAAAGGATTAAGTTTGTTTTCCGAAGACAAAGAAATATTAATATAAGTACCGCCGACAGCCTCAGCTAAATGTTTATACTCGTATTCGGGGTCGATAACAATCACTTCGGAACCAAGCATTAAGGATCGCAATATTTCCAACTTAATGGCATAAGATTTACCGGCACCAGAAGTAGCAAAAACAACAGAATTCGCATTCTGCAAAGAAAAGCGATCAAAAAGAATGAGACTATTATTATGACGATTGATGCCGTATAAAATACCACGGTCGCTAGTCAATTCGCTAGAGATAAAGGGGAAAGAAGCGGCAATCGGCGAAGAATTCATGTTAAAGGTAATATATAATTCATCATTTCCCAAAGGCAAAGTGGAGCTAAAACCCTGCTCCGCTTGAAAATAAACCCGGCGAGAATATACCAGCCGTGAACCGAAAATATCTTCTACTTGATCAGACATGCGGTTAAGCTCTTCCAGCTCATCTGCATATAAAGTTACATATAAAGAAAATTGAAAAAATTTCTCCGTGCCTTGAGTAAGCGCATCGCGCAAATATTCAATATCGCGCAAAGCTGTTTCACGAAGCGGATCACGAGCAGAACCCTTTTCGGCATCAGAGATTATCTGCGCCTCTAAAGCGCCGACCTTATTCTTTAATTGCTTTAAAATAATTGCACTTTTAACCGGATAAAAAAACATGGAAACATCAAAAGTCAAATTTAAATTGATAATCGGCGCAAACCAGCCGACACTGATATAGCGCGGATAGCCGATAACGAATAAAGTGCGAACAAATTTCGATCCAAGACGCAGATGTGTCGGGCTTATCTGCAAACTAGCCGGAGAAATAATATCACGCACCGTCAAAATACCACGGCGGAAAGCTTTTTCTTCCTCGATTATTTCCCTGGTTAATTCAGGATCAGATTCAATTGAACCGGGGGCGGAATTTATACCCAAATTAATCGGCGTATTAAAGCGTATTTTCTGCTTGTCGTCATTTTTATTAAAATCGATCATAAATACAGATTTAATTGGTCTCCACTCTTAATTTTTGCAAATCAACCAAATTCTGGTTCTTAGCCGTTTCCGGATTATAAGTCTTATAATAAAGCTCGATTAAGCTCTGCGTATCTAAACGAGCAACACTCACTCCCATAGATTCTAAGCCTCCGATAACACTTTCCATCCGGCGGTCGAGCATATCTTTATAACGGATAAAACTTTTTTCTTTTAATTTAATCGAAGTCGCCGGTTTAACAGCTTCACCGAGCAGAGAAAAGAAACTTTTATGCTTGTCGGATAAAGGATTATAAGGCACGACGACAAAAAAACGCTTATTCATAATTTTGCCGATCGAGGTAAGCTCTTTAATATATTCAATATATTCGGAAGTTTGAATTTTCAATAATTTATTAATCTGCTGTTTTTCTTTTTCTTTAAGATAACTGAGATAGTTATCAATATCCAGTTCGCGGGACTGGATAACTATCTCCAGCATGAAATTTAGATTATTCAAAAACATTACATAAGAATTGATGACGGCATTTTGCTCATCTTCACTTTTTAAAGCAAAATTAATACTAGACACCAAAAGAACGGCACGTAAAGTCCCATCTTTCATTATGACAACATCATCTTTTATCTCGGCAATATCAAGATATTGCTGGGTAGAAACATTGACTTTGTTTTTAGCTAAACTATTTTCAGGCATAAAAATTAAATTTCAACATCATCATCGCCACGATAGCGTCCTTTTGTATCAACTACCAGGGCTAAATCAGCCAGATGAGAAGAATGATACAGCTCTTTAGGCACTGGCAAAGCTTCCGGGCGAATACTTACATCAGTTGTGTCGCGCTCAATAAAACCCAAGTGATGATTCCAAACTCGCAAATTATTTCGACGTAGGGTTTGAATAAAATTAAGCAAGAAATAATGGAAAGGGCGACCATTTATTTTTAAGAAAGCAAAAGTGCCGGCCAGCGCAAAAACGAAAATACCAACAGTAAGGAATAAAGCAAAATCAAAAATCTTGAAACTAATACCGATAATAACGGCGGCGCCCAAAAAGATTAAAAATTGTCTGGTCGTAATCGGACCGATAATCTTGCTTTCGACATCGATAAATTGCGGCACAGTAAATTGCTGCATATACTAAAACATTAACTGACTATTCATAGACACAATCGCTTCAATTTCTTCCATGCTCAGAGTTTCTTTATGCTCTGCCTGACGAGCGGCAATAGTTTCTCGCAAAGTGCGACCATTCGCGACAGATTCTTGCGCCAAACGAACATAAATACGGTTTACCGGACTCTGACGCCAGGCTTTAACGCCTTCAACCATGCGATCATAACCATCTTTTTCCAGTAACTTAATTCGAGAAACTATCTTACTGGTTATTTCTTTTGGATTTGCACCTAAACGACGGAAATTAACTAAATCAAGAAAACGTAATTCTTCCAAAGGCCCCATCACTTTTGGACGTGGCTTTACATCATCCATTCGAGGGCGAGATTCACTAAAAGCGGCTGGACGAGAACTAACAACCGTATTTTTCGTTGCCTCTCTAACAGCTTCCGCTAAATGATTAGTGGAAATAACGCCGACACCGGCAGCGACGGTTGGAGCCAAAACAACCTTACCTTTAAATAATTTCGACCATAAACTGGATTTAAGGGCAGATGAGCGAAGTGGCGCAAAAGAATTACTAGACGACTCTGTCGGTTTCAAAACGACAAGCGGATCAGCTTTAATCTTCTCTACCGGTTTAAGGATAGGGGGCACAGCCACAAGCGGAGGCTTAGAAACAGGGAGATTAGCCGGCTCCGGAGCTGACTTTATCACTGGAGCTAAAATCGGGGCCGTTGTTTTGATGGGACTTGAATTAGTAGTTGAAGCAGGAATTGAGACTGGTGTCGGGGAAGTAATAATTGGTTTATCTGCCGGAATAATTTTATGCGGACTCGGCAAATCTAAAAGTGGCTTTGGCGCTTCTAGGGCTAAATCTTTAACCGGTGCCGATAATTCATGTTTCGTATCTAAACGAGGAGCCTGAAATCTTTTAACCAAAGCAGCCGGTGGCTTCACTTGACCACTGGTAATTGCCGCTTTCAAATCATAGGTGGAGGCTTCATTTTTATCTATCAAAGCGTTTAAAGCCGAAGAAGACGGAAGAGGAGGAGAAGAAGGAGAAGGAGAAGAAGGAGAAGAAGGAGAAGGAGGCGGCGTTTGTGTCGGTATTTTTACTTGAGCTAAAGCTGACACTGACGCTGACGCTGCAGATGTAGATACAGGCCGATCTAGAGCTCGTAACAAGCGATCGGCCGCCGCCGGATCAAGACCTAAACCACCTTGAACGACCGCTTTTTCCAAGGCAAAACGAGCATCTATTTTTGTACGTACCCCCTTGCGATAAGTCAGCAGAATTTGCCGACAACGAGCCATTAAATCTTGGCTCGGTAAAACAACAGCGTTATCTTTCATCAAAACTTGCAACTCTGCATCTTCAGGAGTAAGCGGCGGCGATATCTTTAAACCAAGATAAGCCGAGACGGCAAAGAAAATCTTGTCTTGCAGTTCCTGGCTTAAAGATTGCGCCCGATCAGAACTTAAAGACATTTCCGTAATAAGATGTGAGGTTAAATCTCTGATTGGCACTTGTTTAATCATCACTTGCATGACCAGCATCGCTAGGCTCAAATTATATTTCTTTTCCAAAGACGACAAAATTTCCATCGCGGCAGGCGAGGAAACACGGTCTCTTAATTCTCGAGGCAGCTTATTGAATTGTTGAAGATAATCAAACATGAAAAACAAAAAACAATAATTAAAAAACAAGAAAATCTATTCCGCGCATTATCTCTATTTTAGCATATTTCCCCAAAAATTGAAAAGCGGCAAATCACGTGAAAAAAACAAAAAACCGCCTCCAAAGAAGCGGCTTAATGATAAAAGATAAAAAAACCTTAAAGAGTCGTGATTGGCCGGCTTTGCGTGATATAAAATTTCTTCTTGGCGTAAGCCCATTCAATATCGCAAGGAAAAGCATAATGTTTTTCAATACCAGCACAAATCTTAGCCAAGGCGATAATTTGTTGGCCGCTCAATTTCTGTTTTGCCTGTAAATTCTTGGCAACCGGCGTCCATTTTACCCCCTTGCGAGCACATTTCACAATTTGTTTCGCCTGTTCGGCAATATTAATATCCAGCAAAGAAAAATCGCTTTTATCTAAAACGTAAGAATCGGGAGTAATAGAACCAGAAACAATTGCCTCGCCTAATCCATATCCAGCTTCAATAATCATTTGGCGTCGATCCTGAGTAACCGGATGAACTGTAAAAGCAATGCCAGATATCTCTGAAGCGACCATTTCTTGGACGACAACGGCCACGCTCACTTTGGTCTTTAACATTTTTTTCTCATGGCGATAAAAAATAGCGCGAGGAGTAAAAAGAGATGACCAGCAAAGTTTTACATTATTTAAAAGAGTTTTGTCGGTGGTATTTAAATAAGTTTCTAATTCCCCGGCCCAAGAAGCCGAAGAAGAATCCTCAGCGGTTGCGCTAGAGCGAACGGCGACTAAAGGTGTTTTTAATTTCTTAAACTCGGCGGTAATTTCTTTCGCTAAATCAGCCGGCATCTTTGCCTGAGCAATAAGCGCACGAAGACGAGAAGAAGCGCCATCTACAGAATTAATATCACTATAATTCACTTTCTTTAATAAAGAACTGAGCTCCTGCATCAAATCGGTTTCTTCAAGAAAACGATCAAAGGCTCCGGCTAAAATAACAAAGCCAGGCGGGACCGGTATTTTTGCTTTTGTCATTTCGCCTAAAGAAGCGCCCTTGCCACCGGCAATAGCAGCGTCCGCCTTACCAATCTTGGAAAATGGTTTCGTAATCATAAAATTAATTAATAACTATATATTCATATTATATCATTCTCTTAATAAACTCCCAATAAGAAGATTAGTCTTTATCAATCATATCAACCTTTCCGTGAGTGGCATCAACATCTAAAAGCATGCCGTCAGTAATAACCTTAGTTGCAATTTTAGTACCAACAACACAAGGAATACCCAATTCTCGAGAAATAATTGCCGCATGACAAGTGATGCCGCCGACATCAGTAACAATAGCGGAGGCTTTCTTAATTGCTGGCACTAAGTCCGGAGTAGTGGCAACAGAAATTAAGATATCACCAACCTTCATTTTTTCCATATCAGCAATTACATTAATTACCTTCGCTTCCCCGCGGGCTCTACCTGGTGAGGCGCAATCACCAACCAACATTTTCACGTCACCAATTTCTTCCTTAATAATATTCAATTTAGCAATAAAATTTTGAGCCTTTTCGCCGACTAAAAATAAGTCGGCAGGAATTTTCGTGCTGGAATAATAAATACTAAAATTAAAACGTTCATTTAACAACTCGGCCGAAATACTAAGGCCGCGAAGCAGCTGAATTAATTCCGAGGGGTTAAGGTAACGCAACTGACGTAAAGATAAATAATGACGCCGTGATACTTCTCGATAAAGATTTTCTAAAACTGCCATTGCGTTAAACATCGCGTCCTTCCTTAATCCTTTAGTAAAGATTAGATCACGAGCAAATTTAAAAATACCAAGATGCTCATCGTCAATATTTAACTTTTTTTCTAACTCACGCTGATGTCTTTCAATGTTAAACCTATTATTATCACTTTCTTTTAGAGCGGTTTCGGGATCAATTTTCTGCCTAATTAAACTACTAAGAATATCGATAAAATATTCCAAATTCCAAGAAGGACCTACCATGCCATAACCTAAAGAACCAAATTCATCAACATGCTTTTTTAATTTTATTGATATCGGACGATTAACTTCCGCGATTTCCAGTGCAATAATCCGAGATTCAGTTAGACTGAAATATTGTTTTAACTTTTCATCAACGATAATCTCTTTTAAAATCAAGAGCAGGGCGCGATATTCTTCAGCCGACCGAGATGATTCTAAGGGTGTAGTTAGAGTAGAAAAAGTATCACCCATCGATAGCCCTGCTGCCTTTACTTTCTTGTCAAGATATAACATTAAATATTTAGAAAAAGTACTCTCACCAAAATCTAAAACTGTTTGAGGAATATGTAATAGATGCAAGTCTTGATAAATTTGGAAAAAATTTTCAAAAACATCGGCTAATTCCCCGTCGTTTAAGGCTTTAAGATTAGTTTTTTTCAACTTTGCTGTCGTTTTATACAACTGCACCACCCTCTTTTCTAAATCAGCAATATAACTTTCTCGCCAACCAGAATTAGTCTTAACTCTAGCAAGAATTTCTTGGCTTAATTCATAAAAATCTTCTTTAGCGGTTAAAAGCTGACAAAAATTATTTTGGAAAATGGTAACAAGGGTCCGAAGGCTGGATTTAAAACCATAAAATTCAGAAAAACGAGCGGCCATGTGGGCATTCCAGCCAGGAGAAGTAAACAAAGGATAGTAATTTGGCATTTCCTCTAAACAAAATATTTCTTCGCCAGCATTAGTGTTATTATACTTCTTAAAAATAGAAGTCAGTTCGTTAAAAAATCGGCCACCTGAATTAGCAAAAAAATATTTTTTGCCATCAATAATAACGGTTGACAAGAAGTCACCTTTAACTAAATTAATTAGCTCTTTATGAACATTAGCCTGATCTAAATGCAAAGACTTCACTACTTCACGCGCATAATATTTATCATCTGCGCGACGAAAGAAAAAAGACAAAAGAGCTAAGCGGGTCTCAGAATTAATGATTAATTTAAGCATATATTTATTCAATAATTTTCTTATTATCTGAGAAAATTA
>CAIZYV010000040.1 GCA_903937325.1 Candidatus Falkowiibacteriota bacterium
ACGATTATGTCCAGCCGGAAGAAATTAAGGAAGATTTTACGGCGCTTATTTTTGGTTATCATCGCACTGGCTGGAAAATTGGTGAATCTTTACATAAAAAGGATATCAGTTTTGCTGCTGTTGATTTTAATCCTGAAAGCGTTGCTCATTTTCGTCGTCATGGTGTTCGTATTTTTTTTGGTGACGCTTCCGATATAGAATTTTTGCGCTCTTTACCGATTGCTAGTGCTAAGATTATTGTTTCTACAATTCCTTCTCCCGAAGATCAGCTTGTTTTAATTAATTTTGTGCGTAAGTATAATCCGAAAGCGGTGATGATTGCCAGCCTTTATCATAAAAAATATTTATCCTCTCTATATAAAGCTGGGGCGGATTATGTTATTTTGCCTCACTTACTCGGCGGTTCTTGGGCGGCGGAAATAATTGCTAAAGGCGAATTTGGAAGGCGTTCTTCTTGGGGAAAATATCGTCGTCAGCAAAGTAATGATTTAAACGGCAGTTAATTTTTTAATCAGATAATTAATCTTTAGATGGTCAAAATATTTTTTTTACCTTGATAGGATTGAATAATCTGTTCACTATGCTTAAGAAATTTTCACTTTCCAATCTTGCTTTCTCCCGTCGCCGTAATGAGGTGCGTGATTTTATGGATAAACCTTTCTTGGCACAAGAACGGGTTTTTTATTATCTTTTGCGGCGCGGCCGTCAGACAGCTTGGGGTCGTTTATATCGATACAGTAGTATAAAAACTTATGATCAATATCGGCAAACTGTGCCAATTAGTCGCTACGAAGATCTTCAGCCCTACATCGAACGCTTATTAAAAGGTGAAAATTATCTTTTATGGCCGGAAAAAATTAAATATTTTTCTAAATCATCTGGTACTACTGGTAGTAAAAGTAAATATATTCCAGTTAGCTCGAGCGCTTTAAAAGATTGTCATTATCGCGGCGGCAGGAGTTTATTCGCTATGTATTTTGCTCAAAATCTAAATTCTAATTTGCTTTTAGGCCAGAATTTCGCCCTTGGCGGCAGTCGGCAAGCCGATGAAATCGGTCGGCGTAAATATATTGCCGATGTATCAGTAATTTTAATGAAAAATCTTCCTTGGTGGGCGCGTTTACGGCGCAGTCCTCGTTTTCGTGTTGCCTCTATGTCAGAATGGGAAACGAAATTGTCGCGCATTTCTGAAATAATTGCTTTTCAAAATATTGTCAGCTTATCTGGTGTCCCTTCTTGGAATTTAATTTTGGCGAAAAAGATTTTGGAACTAACCGGCAAGAAAAACTTGCGAGAGATATGGCCTAATTTAGAGGTATTTATTCATGGCGGTACAAGCTTTGCGCCCTATCGTTCACAATTTGAAGAATTAATCCCTGATTCTAATATGCATTATTTGGAGGTATATAATGCTTCTGAAGGATTTTTTGCTTTTCAGGATGTTTTGGATAGAAATGACATGCTGTTATTTTTAGATGGTGGAGTTTTTTACGAATTTTTACCTTTAGAGGAACTTAACTTATCACGGCCACGTGCTTTATCCTTATCTGAAGTTGAATTAGGTAAAAATTATGCTTTGATTATTTCTACTAACGCCGGATTATGGCGTTATTTGATTGGTGATACCGTTAAATTTACTTCTTTACAGCCTTTTCGTATTGTTGTGACCGGAAGAACTAAAAGTTTTATCAATGCCTGTGGGGAGGAGTTGATGGTAGAAAATGCCGATCAGGCTGTTAAAGCTGCTTGTGAACGTTGCCAGGCGCTGGTACGCGAATATTCAGCGGCTCCCGTTTATTTGAATGGTCCTGCGACCGCTTGCCATCAATGGCTTTTTGAATTTGAACGTGAACCAGTTGATTTGAAAATTTTTATCCTTACTCTTGATGAAGAACTCAAAAAACTTAATTCTGATTACGAAGCTAAACGCTATAAAGATTTGAATTTAGCCCCTCCTTTATTAGTAAAAGCGCGGTCGGGCCTATTTATTGACTGGCTTCATCAATATAAGCGCTTGGGCGGGCAGGCAAAGGTGCCTCGTTTAGCGAATGATCGCGTTGTTATGGAGTCATTTTTATCTTTAAACGACATTTGATTCTTATGAAAGAAAAAACTCATTTTTACGTATTAGAATTGTAAGATAAGAAAATGAATAATGTCTCGACAATCTCGGAGTTAGAAGATTCGGAACTGGTTCGGCTAAGTTTAGCCGATTCGGAGCAGTTTTCTTATATCATTAATCGTTACGAGGAACGGCTAATTCGTTATATCCGTCGTTTAGGCACTTCTAGTGCCGAGGACGCGGAAGACATCTTGCAAGATATTTTTTTGAAAGTTTACTTGAATCTTAATGATTTTAATCAAGATTTAAAATTTTCTTCATGGATTTATCGGATTGCTCATAATCAAGTAATTAGTCATTTCCGTAAACGACAAGTACGGCCCGAAGCACATTCCTTCCCGATAGATAGCGGCGGTTTACAGCTCTTGGCTGATGATATGGCTTTGGAGAGTCAAATTGATTTGAATTTGCAAAAAGAGATAATCATGACCGCCTTACAACATATTGATTCTAAATATCGAGAAATATTAGTTTTAAAATTCTTTGAAGATAAGAGTTATCAAGAAATTTCTGATATTTTAAAAAAACCGGCCGGTACCGTTGCTTCTTTAATGAGTCGCGCTAAAAAAGCTTTAAAGAACGCCTTATCCTCTGCTGAGGAAGCGTTTTAAAAATATGTTAGAAAAATTAGAAAATAAGATATTAGCGAAGATAAAAAATGATAATTTGGCCCCTCGTCCGTATTGGCATTTCTGGTTAAAAGAATTCTTACTTTGGCTTTTCGGCGCCCTGGCTCTTTTTGTCGGCGCGGCGGCTGTCTCTGTGATGATTTATCTAACCTACAATAGCGATGGGCTTTTTTATCATCGCGCCAGTGGTGGCATAGGTGCTTGGCTGCTTCTTTCTCTGCCTTATTTTTGGTTAATTTTTTTGGCTTTGTTTATTTGGCTTTTATATTTTAATTTAAAACATATAAAAGGCGGTTATCGTTATCCAGTTTTTTTCATTGTAATAGCATCAATTATTGCTAGTGTTATTTTTGGCTTAATTTTATATGCTCTTGGTTTTGGAGAAAAAATAGACGGTG
>CAIZYV010000041.1 GCA_903937325.1 Candidatus Falkowiibacteriota bacterium
GCAAAAACGTTTAGATATGAACGCCCAGGGCGCTCCCGCTTCAGAGGCTTTGTATAAGATTTTGGAAATTCTATTTACTGCTGAGGAGGCGGAAAAAGTTTCTCTTTTGCCGGTTATGCCTTTCATAGTAAGTGAGGCGGCTAAAAGGTGGTGTATTGAAGAAGTGGAGGCAAAAAAGATTTTAAATGAATTAGCGAGTAAGGGGCTTTTACTCGACATGGATAATCATGGCGTTCAAACTTATGTATTAGCGCCGACTATGGCGGGTTTTTTTGAATTTGCTTTAATGCGCACCGATGGTCGTTTTGATCGTAAAATACTTTCAGAACTTTTTTATCATTATATTAATGAGGAGGATGATTTTGTGGAAAAAGTATTAATGCAAAAAACACCTATTGCCAGAACAATGGTCCACGAACATACTATTCAAAATAAAGATCAGTCCGAAGTTCTTGATTACGAAAGAGCTACTCATATTATTAATTCTGCCAGTTGCATTACCGTTGGTACTTGTTATTGTCGCCATAAAATGGAACATCTTGGTAAGGCCTGTCAGGCGCCGCAAGATGTTTGTTTGACTTTTAATACGGCGGCTGAAAGTTTATCTAAGCATAAAATTGCTAAAAAAATAAGCAAAGAAGAAGCTCTTGCAGTATTAGATAGATGTGTTGATTATGGCCTTGTTCAAATTGGCGATAATGTCCAAAATCAAGTTAACTGGATGTGTAATTGTTGTGGTTGTTGTTGCGAGGCAATACAAGCATATAAAAAAATTGGTTATAGGCGAAAACTAAACAGTAATTTTTTTGCCAAATTTGATTCAAAAAAATGTCTGGCTTGTCGCGCTTGTGTTTCAAAATGTCCGGTAGATGCGATTAAAATTATCAATAATAAGGCGGTAGTTGATAAGGATGTTTGTATTGGCTGTGGAGTTTGCACGCGCAGCTGCGCTCCTAAAGCGATACTAATAGAGCGCAGAAAGAAACTAGTGATGGTGCCGTTGGACAGTTTCGAACGTTGCGTTATCAATGCTATTGAGACAAATAAACTACAAAACTATATCTTTGATAATTATAGTTTATGGACAAATGAACTAATGAGACATTTAGTTGGGGTGTTATTTAAATTAAGTCCCGCTAAGTTCTTAATTGCTAATAGACAAATTAAGTCCCAGTTTTTAAAGGTTCTTCGTAAAACAAAAACAAGCCGATTATATAATGGTTTAAATAAATAATCATTATGCGAAGATAAATGATATTGGTAAATTTTTAAACTAAAATAAATATATATGTGCGGAATTATTGCTTACCTCGGCACTCGACCAGCTAAGGAGGTTCTCTTGGCTGGCTTAGCAAAATTAGAATATCGTGGTTATGATAGCGCTGGCCTTTGTTTCTCTGACAAGAATGGTCTTCTTTCTTTTAAAGCCGTTGGCCCGGTTAAAAATTTAGTTAAAACAATTGAGGGTAATGATAAATATTCTTTAGGGATAGCGCATACGCGCTGGGCAACACACGGCGAACCTAGTGAGATAAATGCTCATCCTCATTTTGATTGTCAGCATAAGATTGCCATCGTCCATAACGGTATTATTGAAAATCATAATGCCTTAAAAGAAATGTTAATTAAAGAGGGGCACAAATTTGTTTCCGCTACTGATTCTGAGGTTATTGCCCATCTTATTGAAAAATTTGACGAAGGTAATTTAGAATCTGCTTTTATTAAAGCTATCAATCTTTTACAAGGATCTTTTGCAGTAGTAGCTATTCAAGCGGGCTCCAGACGTTTATTAGCGACTCGTCGCAGTTCTCCTTTGATTATTGGCGTCGGTAAGGAAGAATTTTTTATTGCTTCGGACGTCCCCGCTGTTTTAGCCTATACTAATCAGGTTATTTATCTTCAGGATAATGACTTTGTGTCCATTGATGATAGTGGTTATAAGATTAAAACTTTAGCCGGTAAAGAAATTAAGCGTGAGTTGGAGGGGGTGCAAATGAACTTAGAAGAGATTGAGAAGGGTGGGTTTAAGCACTTTATGTTAAAAGAAATAATGGAGCAGCCTATTACTTTAGCTCAAACAATCGCGGGGCGAGTGGTTAATGATAAAATTAAAATTTCTTTACAGATTATCCCTGGTTCTTTTGATCGTATTGTGATGGCGGCTTGCGGCACTAGTTGGCATTCAGCTTTGATTGGTAAATATTTAATTGAGGAAATTGCCGGTGTTAGAGTGGAAGTTGATTATGCGTCGGAATTTCGTTATCGCCAACCATTAATAAGTTCTCGAGATATTTTTTTAGCAATTTCGCAATCCGGAGAAACGGCCGACACTTTAGCGGCCTTGCGAGAAGCTAAGGCTGGCGGAGCTCAGACGGCTGCTTTAGTTAATATTGTTGGCTCCACTTTAGCGCGAGAAGTCGATTCTGGAATTTATCTCCATGCCGGACCGGAAATAGGTGTCGCCAGTACCAAAGCCTTTAGTTCACAGATTGCCGGTTTGTTAATTTTTGCTTTATATTTAAGACAGCTTTCTGGCGCCAGTCTTGATAAGGGCTTACTAATGGAATTAAAAAATTTACCTAAAGCCGTCGAGGCTGTTTTAGCCGGTGCCGATAAAATTGCTTCTTTAGCTCAACAATTTAAGAAAACTAACAATTTTCTTTTTCTTGGACGTGGCTTAAATTTCCCAGTTGCCCTAGAAGGAGCCTTAAAATTAAAAGAAATTTCTTACATACATGCTGAGGGTTACCCGGCGGCAGAAATAAAGCATGGCCCTATCGCTTTGATTGATGAAGATATGCCTGTTTTGTTTATTGCGACCAAAAACCTTCTTTCGGATAAGATTTTAAGCAATATGGCCGAAGTTAAGGCCCGCCAAGGAAAAATTATTGCCGTGGTTGACCGTGATTTTCAAGATATTGCTGCCTTAGCCGATCATTTGCTTGTTGTTCCTTCCGTCCACCCGCTATTAGCTCCAATTATTAACAATATCCCCTTACAGCTTTTAGCTTATTATATTGCCGATGCGCGCGGCTTAGATGTTGATCGCCCGCGCAATCTAGCCAAGTCGGTTACGGTGGAGTGATTTCGAATTTTTTGTTATAATTAAGAGGATTAAAATAAACTATGTCTTCCATTTTTAAGCTGCGAAAAATATTCTTCATCCTCTTAGCTTTAGATTTTTTATTAACCGCCTCCTCTCCTTTATTAATAAATTGTTCTTTTTTGGGGTTGTCGGAAGAAATTATTGAAACTATTGTTTTAATTATTCTTTTGTCTTTAGCTTATGTTGTTATTTTTCTTTATTTTCGAGAATTGCGCCGTTTACGCCGTTACCAGGTTAATTTAGAAGATCGTTTACAGGATACTTTTAAATATATCGGTTCCGTTAATTTACAAATGGAGGAAATGCGTCAAGCTTTTGCCAATTTTAAGAAATATCCGGAAAATAAGAAAGATATTCGTACAGTTTTTGTTTATTTTTCTGAGAAGATTTTAGCGATGGTTAACGCTGATTGGGTTGTTTTGCGTATTATTGATGTAAAAACAGGACGCTCTATCCGTGATGATAAGTTTGTTCGTCAGAACCAAAAAATAGCTACAGTTAAGTTTGATAATAATGATATTTTATCGGGAAAAATAAAGTTAGAAAACGGTGTGGTGATAAAGTCTGATCAGGAAAACTTTAATATTAAAGCATGTTGCATTCTTCCTTCCAGTCTTAATCGCGACCAAGAATTTTTTGTTCGTTCGATGATTAATCAGTTAGAAATGCTCTTTATAGTTTTTTCTTCTCTAAATAAGTCTAGACGAGCAAAATCTAAAGAGAATAATAAAAAAGTTTAATTA
>CAIZYV010000042.1 GCA_903937325.1 Candidatus Falkowiibacteriota bacterium
AATGATAAGGACTCTACAAGTTCCTTTGGTTTCAACGAGTGCCAACCTCAGCGGTCAGGAGGTTCTAGATGTGCCAGGAGCTTTGCGTGTGTTTAAAAATAATCCGCGTCCGGATGCGGCCTTAACGGCTGGAAAAAATAAATCTAGAGAATCTCGTCTTCTGCGTTTACTTGATGACGGCGGCCTGCAGACTCTAAGAAAATAATTATTACTTATGAATAATGAAGAAAAAATTCGCACTTTTAAGTCAGGGTGGCGTTATTTGTCTATTTTTTTATTGATGGTTTTTTCTTTTGTAGCCGGTTTGTCATGGAAAAATAATATTGAACAGACGGATAAGATGATTGCTTATTCGCCTGAAGCAAACAAATCGCAAAACGCTTCACTTTTCGAATTCGATTTATATTGGGAAGTCTGGGATAGATTGAAAAGTGATTATGTCGATAAAAATAAAGTACAAGATGAGGACATGTTCTATGGCTCTTTGCGCGGTTTGGCTGCCTCGATGGATGATCCTTATACTGTTTTTATGGACCCTAAAGAAGCGCAAGAATTTGCCGATGATCTTTCCGGTACTTTTGAAGGTATCGGCGCTGAAATAGGCGTGCGTGACGATATTATTACGATTATCGCGCCCTTAACAGGAATGCCGGCAGAAAAAGCTGGCGTGAAAGCCGGTGATAAGCTTTATGCTATTGATGGTACGAGCACTATCGGCCTTAATGTTGATGAGGCGGTAAAAAAAATACGCGGTCCGAAAGGCACGGATGTTGTTTTAACCCTTATCCGCGAAGATGAAGAAAAGCCCTTAGATATAAAAATAACCAGAAGTTTAATTATTGTTAAAAGTGTTAAGACAGAAATGCGCTCCGATGGGGTTATGCTTATTACGGTTAGTAATTTTAATGATGATACTTTAGATCTTTTCAATGCGGCCGTAAAAACTGCTTTGAGTAAAAATCCCAAAGGCTTGATTCTTGATTTGCGCAATAACCCCGGTGGTTATTTGGATACGGCTATTTCTATGGCGAGTGCCTGGGTTAAAGAGGGCCCAGTTGTAGTGGAGCAGTTTGGCGAAGGCCGACGTCAGGAATATTTTTCTGAGGGTAATGGTAGTCTGGGAGTTTTTAAAACAATTGTTTTGATAAACGGCGGCAGTGCTTCTGCTTCGGAAATTGTTGCCGGTGCTTTGCGCGATTATAAAAAAGCTACAATTGTCGGTGAACAATCTTACGGTAAAGGATCTGTGCAGAGTCTCCGCGATTTAAGTAATGGCTCAGTTTTAAAAGTGACAGTTGCTAAATGGTTGACACCAAATGGTGATTTTATTGATGATAAAGGTATAAGTCCTGATATCGAAGTCAAACTTACTAAAGAAGATATTAATAAAAATAAAGACCCGCAGATGATGAAAGCTTTAGATTTGATTTTAAAGCCCACACCCGCGTCTAAAAAATAAGTAAAGCCGACGCTATCGGCGTCTGTTTTTTTTCTTTATGCAAAAAGCAAAAAATAAGATAATCACCAAGAAAAAAATCGTGGTTAATCCTAAATTTATCTTTGTCGTCGGCGGCGTAATGTCCGGTGTTGGTAAGGGTATTAGCACCGCTTCTATTGGTCAAATCTTGCAGGCGCGTGGTTACAATGTTAGCGCTATTAAGATGGATCCTTATATTAATGTTGATGCCGGCACGATGAATCCTATTGAACATGGTGAGGTTTTTGTTACTGAAGATGGCGACGAGACTGATCAGGATCTGGGTAATTATGAACGTTTTTTGGGAAAAAATATTTATAAAGAGAATTACATGACTACCGGCCGTATCTATCAGACCGTCATTAATCGCGAACGTAATTTGGAGTATAAAGGGAAGTGTGTGCAAGTTGTTCCTCATATTCCCATGGAAATACGTCGTCGTATCGATTCAGCTTTAGAAAAGAGTGGTGCTGAAATAATGACCATAGAAATTGGCGGTACGGTTGGAGAATATGAAAATCTCTTGTTTTTGGAAGCAGCTCGTGTAATGAAGTTATATAACCCTAAAGATGTTTTGTTTGTGATTGTTTCTTATTTGCCTGTTCCCAGTAAGATCGGAGAAATGAAAACTAAGCCGACTCAGCACGCTGTGCGCAGTTTAAATAGCGCTGGTATCCAGCCGGATTTTTTAATTGCTCGTAGCGAACAACCGATTGATAAAGCCAGGAAAGAGAAGCTTGCCATTCATTGTAATGTGGCAATTGAAGATGTAATTGCCGCTCCCGACGCTGATTCTATTTATGATATCCCTCTTAATTTTGAAAAAGAAAATCTTAGCCAACATATTTTAGAAAAGTTAAATTTGCCTTTGCGTCGGCAGAATCCCGAGAACAGTGCGTGGAAAAAGTTTGTTTCTGCGACTAAAAATCAGAATCGGAAAGTTAATATTGGTATTGTTGGTAAATATTTTGCCACCGGTGATTTTTCTCTGACTGATTCTTATATTTCTGTTATTGAAGCTGTTAAGCACGCCGCCGCCGCCAATAAATGTAAAGTTAATTTACATTGGTTAAGCGCTGAGGATGTGGAAAAAAAGGGAACTTCAGTGTTTAAAGGCATGGATGGTCTTATCGTTCCGCAGGGCTGGGGTAAACGTGGGTCAGAAGGGAAGATAAAAACTATTAAATATTGTCGAGAAAATAAAATACCATATTTTGGTTTATGTTATGGCATGCAAATGGCCGTGATTGAGTTCGCTCGTAATGTAGCTGGCTTAAAATTGGCTAATTCAGCGGAAGTTGATCCAAAAACCAGTGATCCGGTTATACATATCATGCCCGGCCAAGAGAAATTGATTGCAGAAAAAGGCTATGGCGGCACTATTCGTCTTGGTGGTTGGCCCTGTTTATTGCGCCCAGGTACTCGTTTAGCTACGGCTTATGCACGTTATACTAAGAATAAAATAGTATCTGAACGTCATCGTCATCGTTATGAATTTAACAATGATTATCGTTCTAGTTTTGAAAGTCTCGGTTTAGTGATATCAGGGACTTCACCTGACGGGCAGATTGTCGAAGCGATAGAGCTAAAAAATCATCCTTTTTTTGTTGGTGTTCAGTTTCATCCCGAATATATTTCTCGTCCATTGTCGCCGCATCCGCTTTTCGTCGCTTTTGTTAAAGCTTGTTTGGGTGATAAAGAATAAAATTCAATTAAAAAACGCCTCGGATTTGATCCGAGGCGTTTTTGTATGAAAAAGAAAAATTATTTATTTAATGACACTGACAATTTTTGTGTTCTTTAAATTGCCGTCGAATTTTTTTAATTTTTTAGTGCTGAACTTAACTTTGCCGTCAGCAATAGCGAAAAGAGTATCGTCGTTACCGCGACGTACATTTCCACCGGGATGGTATTTTGTTCCGCGTTGGCGGATGATGATGTTGCCGGACTTAGCGCTTTGACCGTCTGATAATTTAACGCCTAAACGTTTACTCTCAGAATCACGTCCCAACGAAGTTGAACCGGCGGCTTTCTTATGTGCCATACAGCTGTAAAGGCGGACGCCGCTCTAATAAAAAGAAAAGGGCCGGCCGCTTTTTCGTTTAAAGATTTTTTTAGCAATGAAGCTAATATAACAAAATATTTTGTCCTTGTCAACTCCGCTTTTGGTTATTTTTAACGGCTTGCTTTAAGGATTATTATCCACCTTTTGTCTGCTTGTAAACGGCTGTTATTTTTTAAAAAATATGCTATAATTTGGGTATTAATATTTTAAAAAAAGAAGGAAGAGGGGCAGGCTTGGGCGTGCTTTTTTCCTGTTAATTAAATGTATGATTAAAGTCGATCAAGATAAGTGTATAGGTTGTGGTCTTTGTGTTGGTATTTGTCCGGAAGTTTTTCAAATGAATGCCGATGGTAAGTCGGAAGTATTAAAACAATCTGATTCCGCTGATGCTCAGAATGCCTTAGCTAGCTGTCCGGTTAATGCAATTAGCGCTTAATAATTTTAATATGCCTGAAGAACAGAAAATCGAAAAAATAGCCGACATTGTTCCGGTGCCACACGTTGAAAAAACTAAAACCGAGAATGTTGTCGAGCGCGTTTTCGAAACCCCTGATTCTAAAAAAGTTGAAGAAATCGAAAAAAAGAAGTCTATAAAAAATAAAAATTCTCTTGGTGGGCAGTCTTCTGTGCGTGATTCTGATTTAATTGATTCTGATAATGATCAGCAGCTCAAAGCAATTGAAAATATTTTGTCTGACGGCTTGGATAAGGTATTTTTGCAAATGAATGTAAAAGAACAGAATAGTTTTAAGGCCGAAGGTGAAAAAACAGCGCACAAGATAAGTAATATTTTAGATAAGGCAAAAGGTGGTGTTGATAAAATAATTTCTCTTATTCGGCGTTGGTTGAAATTGATTCCGCGGGTGAATAAGTTTTTTTTAGAACAAGAAGCAAAAATTAAAAGTGATAAAATAATGCAAATTAAGAAAAATCTTTAATTTATGCGAACTATTTTGGCAAATTCGGCAGCTATTTTTCAAAGTAATGACGGCGCTTTTCTCTTAGCGCTTATACTTTTATTTACTAGTGCCGCAGCTTTAACTGGCTTAGTTTTTGCTTTTCGTTTTTTTGTCCGTCGTTTTTCTGTTGATAACGCCTATTCCGATCATCAAATATTTTTGATTAAATTGCCGAAAGAGAAGCCGAAAGATGAAAATAAAGACAGTTCTTTGCAGCAGATGAGAGAAGAAATATCAAAAGGGGAAACGATTTTTTCCAGCATTGGCGGTTTGAAGGCTCAACGTGGTTTGAGTGCTTGGTTACTCGGACGCAATGATAATTTTTCTTTCGAAATAGTTGCTAGTCTAGGTAAAATTGCTTTTTACGCTGCCGCTCCGCGTCACCTGACCCGTTATTTAGAGCAGCAAATCACTGCTCATTATCCTGAGGCCGTGATTGAAGAAGTTGAAGATTATAACGCCTTTGCTGCTAATGGTAAAATAGCGGCCGCCCATCTTAAAGCGCGCAAGAGTTTTGTTTTGCCTCTACGCACTTATCAAAAAATGGAAGTTGATCCTCTAAATTCTTTGATTAATATCATGTCAAAACTAGAGGCGGATGAGAGTGTTGTTGCGCAATATATTGTACGTAGCGCTTATGGTTACTGGCATCGAAAAGTACGCCGTATAGTTCGCCATATCCAAGATCGTAATTCGGTTTATCAAGGTATTCGTACAGCCGCTTTGTGGCGTCGGGTGCTTTTGCATATTGTCGATATTTTTGGTGCGATATTTAAGTCGACAGAAAAAAATAATCCTAATCATCCAGTTAAGCGTTTATCGGCGGTTGAAGAGGAAATATTGAAGTCGATTGAAGAAAAAAATCTTCGTGCCGGCTTGGACGTTAATCTTAATCTTATTGTTTCTAGCGCGACCTTAGAACGCTCAGCCGCTTATTTGGAAAATGTTGCTAGCGTCTTTACCGAATATAATAATTATAGTTATGGTAATACTTTTTCGCGAGCTATAAAAAAGGGGCAGGATCGTTTGATTAATGATTTTATTCATCGTCGTTTTCGTGATAGCCACTCTTTTCTTTTAAATACTGAAGAATTAACTAGCATTTTCCATTTGCCTTTGAAACATATCGAAACCCCAAATATTGTCTGGCTGACAGCGAAAAGTGCTGCCGCTCCTGCCGCCCTACCAACAGAAGGATTGCTTTTGGGTCGTAATGTTTATCGAGGTGTTAAAAAAGATATTTATATTCAGCGCGCTGATCGTCGCCGGCATACTTATATTATTGGTAAATCTGGTGTTGGTAAATCTGTTCTTCTGGCTAATATGGCGATTCAAGATATACAAAACGGGGAAGGCGTTTGCGTTCTTGATCCCCACGGCGATCTTATTGAAGATATTTTACAACGCATGCCTCCGGAAAGAGCTGAGGATGTGGTTATTTTCTCTCCGGCCGATATGGAAAGGCCTTTAGCTTTAAATCTTTTGGAATTTGATCCTCGTTATCCTGAGCAAAAAAGCTTTGTTATCAACGAGATGATTGGTATTTTTGATAAGTTATATGATTTAAAACAGACGGGTGGACCGATGTTTGAGCAATACATGCGCAATGCTTTGCTTTTGATTATGGATGATCCTGAGAGTGGCTCGACGCTGATGGAGGTGCCAAAGGTTTTGTCTGATGAAAATTTTCGTCGTCTTAAATTATCGCGTTGCCGTAATCGAACGGTGGTTGATTTCTGGAAAAAAGAAGCGGAAAAAGCTGGTGGTGATGCAGCCTTGGCAAATATTGTCCCTTATATTACTTCGAAATTAACCTCTTTCATTTCTAACGACATGATGCGTCCGATTATCGGCCAACAAAAGAGTTCTTTTAATTTCCGTGATTTGATGGACAGACAGAAAATATTATTGATTGATTTACCAAAGGGCGTTGTTGGTGAAATGAATGCCCATCTTCTTGGTATGATTGTCGTTGGTAAAATCTTAATGGCGGCTTTGTCCCGGACGGATATGCCGGCTGATAAACGTAAAGATTTTTATCTTTATATTGATGAGTTTCAAAATTTTACCACTAATTCTATCTGTCAGATATTATCGGAAGCTCGAAAATATGCTTTAAATTTAATTATTGCTCATCAGTATATTGGCCAGCTCTTTAAGCCTGGACAAGTTAATCGCAGTTCGGAAATAAAAGATGCGGTTTTTGGCAATGTAGGCACGATTGTTTCTTTTAAAATTGGTGTAGAGGACGCAGAATTTTTAGTTAAAGAATTTACTCCGGTATTTAATGCTTATGATTTAATTAATATTGACAAAGGCTCTGCTTACATTAAGCTGTTGGTGGATAATAGTCCGAGTCGGCCATTTTCCTTAAAAACAGTTTGGCCTCTTTTGGGTGTTAAGCGGGAAGGGATTGCGTCTCAGATTAGATCTTTAAGTCGCTTAAAATTTGGTCAAGATCGCAGCATCGTTGAGGCAGAAATTATCAGACGTACTGAAACACCGACGCCACCTCCGCCAATTCGCCTTCGGTCTATACCTGATAGAGCATCTGACCCGGTACCGTCAAATGATAAACAGTAATTATTAATTTCTTTTCTTATGCCTACTCTTTACCGTGACTATCGCCCGCAGAAATTCATTGATATTCTCGGACAAAATCATTTAAAAATTACTCTGCAAAATGAATTAGCGACCGCTAAAATCGGTCAGGCTTATCTTTTTTGCGGTCCAAGAGCGGTTGGCAAGACAACTATGGCGCGTGTTTTGGCACAAGCGGTTAACTGTGAGCGTCGTAAAAAAGGAGAATCTGAACCTTGTGGTGAATGCGCTAGTTGCGAGAGTATTAAAAAGGGAACCTTTCTTGATGTAATGGAAATAGATGCGGCTTCAAATACGGGGGTGGATAATGTGCGCGATAATATTATTTCTTCTGCGCGCCTATCTCCGGCTCGTGGTTTAATGCGTGTTTTTATCATCGATGAAGTTCATATGCTTTCTTTGTCAGCTTTTAATGCTTTGCTTAAGATTATTGAAGAGCCACCGCGTCATGTGCTTTTCATTCTTTGTACGACTGAAGCCCACAAAGTACCAGCAACCATAATTTCCCGATGTCAGCGTTTTGATTTTAAACGCATCAGCCCGGTTGAAATTGTTAAAAAACTTTCCTTTATTGCCACTAAGGAAAAAATTGATATTAGCCGTGATGTCTTAGAAGATATTGCTCGTCAATCTGGCGGTCATTTGCGTGATGCGGAAAGTCTTTTTGGTCAAGTTTTGGCTTTAGGCGGACAGAAGATCGGCTCTGAAGAAGCGGAGTTGGTTATGCCTCGCCACCATCATCAAGAAGCTTTAGATTTAATTGATTATCTTTCTAAACGTAATGCCGGGGGCGCCGTTGCTCTCATTAATAGCTTAGCCGATAATGGCGTTAATTTTAAAAATTTTTTGGATGAAGTTTTAATGATGTTACGTAAAATTATGTTGCAGACAGCTCAGCCTGGTTTAGCTGAGAAATTGGGCTTGGATTTTGGCGAGCAATTAGAAATTAGGATTAGTCTTTTAGCTTCGGAATTACCTTTATCTTCTTGTCTTAAGGCCTTACGTCGCTTTTTAGATTTAGCTCAGGAACGTCCGGCAGCTATTCCACAACTACCTTTAGAAATTGCCGTCGTAGAGTTATGTTTAGCCTTAGATTCCGTTCCGGTTTCTGTATCTAGTGGCCAAACACCCACATCTCCTAAAGTGCTTAGTCGTGATTTTTCTACCTCAAAGAGCCAATCAGATGATAAAATAAAAAAAATAGAGATAGCAGCTGATCTTAGCGTTGAGGAAGTATCAGCACGTTGGCCGGAGTTACTTTTAAAAATTAAAAAATATAATCATTCCTTATCTTTTGTTCTTCAAAATTGCGCTCCTCAGAATTTGCAATCTGGCACTCTTTTTCTTCGTTTTAAGTATAAGTTCCATCGTGATCGCATCGCCGATCCTTCCATTCGTACAATCATGGAATCTGTCTTGCTAGAAATTTTTGGCGGCCAAGTTGCTATCGAGTCTTCTTTGGATGAAAATTTGGAATTATCACCGGTTGCTGTTTCTATCCCGGAATCAAGTTCAGAAAAAGTATCGCCGCCGCTGCCGTTAAATAATGGCGTGCTTGGTAGTCTTTTAGAAAATTTTGGCGGTGAAGCAGTTTAGGTTAATTTGAAAATATTAAATTTACACATTAAATAATATGTTGGATATAAAATACATTCGTGAAAATTTAGAATCGGTGCGCACTGCTTTACTGAAAAGAATGGAGGCGGACAAGCTTGATCTTGAATCTTTACTTCTTCTTGATGAAGAAAGGCGTTTATTAATTGCTGAGAGTGAAGCTTTGAAGGCAGAAAGAAACCAAGCCTCTAAATCAAAGCCAAGCCCTGCTATTATCGCGTCTTTAAAAGTTGCGGGCGAAAAGATTAAGGATTTGGATACGCGCTTGCAGGATCTCGAATTGAGATTACAGGAATCATTGTCATCTTTGCCGAATATACCAGCTGATGATGTGGTCGCTGGCGGCAAAGAAAACAACGAAGTTGTTTACACTTTCGGCAAGAAGCCAGTTTTTGATTTTGATTTTAAGGATCACATGACTTTAGCTGACGAGCTTGGCTTAGTTGATTATGAGCGAGCCGCTAAAATGTCCGGCAGTGGTTTTTGGTGCTATCGCGGTTGGGGCGCTCTTTTAGAATGGGCCTTACTCTCCTATTTTATTTCTTTTCATACTAAGAATAATTATCAATTTTTAATTCCCCCGTTTTTACTAACAGAAAAATCAGCCTATACTTCCGGGCATTTGCCAAAATTTAGAGACGATCTTTTTTGGACACAGGATAAGCTTTGTTTGAATGCTACTAGCGAAATGATGCTTGGTAATTATCATCGGGAAGAAATTTTGCCTGCCGATCGTTTGCCTTTAAAATATTTTGCTTATTCGCCTTGCTTCCGTCGGGAAGCTGGTAGTTATCGTCAAGAGGAACGAGGGATGGTGCGCGGACATCAATTCAATAAGATCGAAATGTTTATTTTTTGCCAAACAGAAGATTCTTGGCAGATGTTTGATGAGTTAGTCGAGAATGCCAAAGGCTTAGTTGAGGGCCTGGGCTTGCATTATCAGCTGGCGAAACTGGCTGCCGGTGATTGCAGCGCCGCCATGGCAAAGACTTATGATTTAGAAATATGGTTACCAAGTATGGGTATTTATAAGGAAGTAAGCAGTATTTCTAATGCTTTGGATTATCAGGCGCGGAGAGGACAAACTCGTTATAAAAATCAAAATGGAGAAAATGTTTTTGTACATACTTTAAATGCTTCCGGCCTTGCCACCAGTCGTCTTTTGCCCGCTATTTTAGAACAGAATCAACAAGCTGACGGTTCGGTGCTTATTCCGGAGGTCTTGCGTCCTTATCTCCCGGGAGCGCCGGAATTTATTTTTCCTGATAATTCTAAGATTTAAACCTTCATGTATTTTCGCCCGGCGATAATTATCGGTATTTTTCTTCTTTTTTTGCCTCAGTTTGTTTCGGCAGCTGAGGTTTATCCGCGTCTAGCTAATTATTTTTTGAAATGGGAAATGACGCCTGAAGAGGCGGTAGAATTAGCTCGTTGGGATTTATTGATTTTAGACATGGAAAACCAAGAGAATAATCCGGAGTTGATTAAAAAGATTAGAGAAATAAATCCAAAAATAAAAATTTTAGCCTACATTACTTCTCAGGAAATTATTAATAATCCGGGAGAATATCGGAATGCTTGGTTAAGACAGCGTTTATCGGATGAAATTATCGAGGAGTGGCGCTTAAAAGATGAAAATGGTAGGGCAGTTGTTAATTGGCCATTTACCACCATGTTCAATTTAAGCGAGTCGGCCGGTATAAATAGTCGCGGGCAGAAATTTAATGAATTTTTACCTATTTTTATTCATGATAATATTCAAGCTAGTGGTCTGTGGGACGGAGTTTTTTACGATAATATCTGGGGCGATGTTGCTTGGGTTAATGGCGGCAATCTTGATTTTAATAATGACGGAAAGAGGGACTCAATTTTGCTATCTAATAGCTTATGGATGGAGGGGGTAACAAAACTTTTGCGTCTTACTCGACAATTATGCGGTGCTGATTTTATCATTTTAGGTAACGGACGCGTCCATTGGCCTTATCAACCGATGATAAATGGGATGATGCTTGAGAATTTTCCATCTTCTTGGGAAAATGATGGCAGCTGGTCAGGTTCGATGTTCTCTTATACTGAATTAAGTCAGTTGAATGCCCGTCCATCCTTGCCAGTAATAAATATATACGATAAGAAGCAAGATAACTATAAACATTTTCGTTACGGTCTCAGCAGTGCTCTTTTAGGCGACGGCTATTATAGTTTTGACTATGATGTTAGCAGTCATGGTCAGACTTGGTGGTATGATGAATATGATGTTAATCTTGGACAAGCGCAATCGGCTCCTTACAATCTTTTACAAGCAGATAATTATGATTGGCAGCCGGGTTTATGGCGGCGTGATTTTAAAAATGGTATTACTTTAGTAAATTCTAGTAATCAGGTGCAGAAATTTTTCTTTGCTAAAGAAGAATTTGAAAAAATAAAAGGTACGCAAGACCCCATAATTAATAATGGTTTGAATATTAATTATATTAAAATAGATCCGCAAGACGGTATTATTCTTTTAAATAAAATTTCTGTTTGGCAGGGAAGTGGATTCGCCAACGGTGGATTTTTAAGAATATTTTCATCTTCTGCTGAACAAACAAGAAACGGTTTTTTCTTCTATACCGCCTCTTTGCCTAGTGGCAGTGAAGTGCTGCTTACCAGTCTCTCTGGCGATGGTGAAACTGACTATCTTTCTAGCTATCAAGGAACTTTAAATCTTAAGCGCAATGGCCAGCTATCCTGGTCTATTAAACCTTTTGCCTCTGGTTTTACTGGCTCTGCTTCTTTAGCTATTGGTGATACGGACGGTGATGGTCAAAAAGAAATAATTATAGGTGCTGGGCCAGGCGGTGGTCCCCAAGTGATAGTATTTAATCTTGAAGGTAAAGTTTTGTATAAATTTTTTGCCTATGACAAAAAATTTCGTGGTGGCGTGAATGTGAGTGCTGGCGACGTAGATGGTGACGGCCGTGATGAGATTATTACTGGCGCCGGACTAGGCGGCGGCCCGCATATTCGATATTTTGATAATTTCAGCCGGCTTAAGGGACAATTTTTTGCTTATGACAAAAATTTTCGTGGCGGTGTCAGTGTTAGCGCTGGTGATTTGAATAGTGACGGTCGTGATGAGATTATTACTGGGGCCGGACCAGGTGGCGGTCCCCAAGTCAGGATTTTTAAAGCATCAGGTTTAGTTGTGTCCAGTTTTTTTGCTTATGAGAAAAGTTTTCGAGGCGGTATAAATGTTGGTTTTTCTGAAGAATCGGGTAAACCGGAAATCGCTGTTGGTATTAAAGGTTTTTAAAACTTCTTTACTTTTTTAATCAATTTATATGTTAAGAAAATTTACTCATTGGCTATCGGGCCGTCGAAAAAAATTTTATCAGCGCCATCCCTGGCACCTTCTGATTGATATTGTCTTAGTTACGCTGATTTTAGTTTTAGTTATTGTCGCTTGGCGTCTATTTACTTATATTCCATCCTCGACAGATACGGAAACTTCTTTGTCTTTAGAATATAAAAATTCTTCGGCTGATTTGCAAAATCTTGATTTTGAAATTAGCGCTTCTTCCTTGCCATCTTCTCTCGTTCTTGGCGAAAATTTATCTTTCCAGCTTGATTATGTTAATAATGGTTTGATCACTATTGATAAAGCGGAACTATCCTTTGATTTTAGTAGCGCCGCCTTTTCTTTATCATCTTTAAAAATTAAAGATGAGTCTATAGATGTCGATGATAAGGATTTTATTTTGCACGACATCGCCCCTGGAGAGAAGGGTAGTCTTTTACTCTCTTTTGTTTGGAAAACGGAAAAAACTGATTTTCCTCGTAATTTAACGGTTTTAGCACATGCCCAAGTTTTCGCAGGTAATTTGCGAATGGAAAAAGAATTATCACTTGAGACGATTAAGATTGCTAGTAATTTACAGGTTGATGCAGCAATATATTATCATAGCCCACAGGGCGATCAGCTCGGCATTGGTCCTTTACCGCCAATTGTTGGTCAGCCGACAACCTATTGGTTAATTATTAAAACAATAAATAGCGGTAATGAGCTTAATAATTTTGTCTTTAGCGCACAATTGCCGCCGGGCGTTGAATTTCTCGGTGATAAAAGTTTATTAGCCGGTAAATTTTCTTATAACCCCGATTCTCGGCGTTTGATTTGGCAAATCGATCATCTTATTGCTTTTGATGGCGATTATATTGCTAATTTCGCCTTAACCTTAACTCCAGTTACCGAGCAGACGGGGAAGACAGCCTTGCTATTGCAAGATATAAAATACCGAGCTGAAGATGTTTGGACGAAAGAAGAAATTTTTGGCGATTTATCTGATTTAGATTCATCTTTGACTCCAGACAGTTTGAATAAAAATAAAGGCTTGGTGGCCGCTGAATAAAATGATTATCGCTTATTTACGCCAATTATTAAAACCAAAATACCCGACCCTTAATCGTTTAGAAATAAATAAGGAGGCTATTTTATATAACTTACGCTTATTACAGAATAAACAGCCACAAGCACAGATAATTCCGGTGGTGAAATCAAATGCTTATGGTCATGGCCTTAAAGAGATTTGTAAAATTTTGAATGAATCAGGGCTTAAGATGATTGCCCTTGATTCTTTTCCGGAAGCTCAGATTGCTTATCGTTATTTCCGTGGTAAAATATTATTGATTGGTGAAATGCCCATCGCTGCTTATAGACATTTGCGCTGGTCGCGCACGGAGATCTGCGTTTATAATAGTTTAACTCTCCGGGCTCTTGCTGCTTTAGGTGTGTCAGCAAGAATTCATCTTTTCGTTAATTCTGGCATGAACCGCGAGGGCATTAAGGATCTGCCTTCTTTTTGGCGAGAGCAGGCTGATTACTGGCCAAAGCTTAAAATTGTTGGTCTTTGTTCCCACTTGGCCGATGCCGAGGGTAATAGTGATTTTAATCAGTTACAACAAGAATGTTTTTTTAAAGATTTAGATTTTTTACACTCTCAAAATTGCTATCCTGCTTCTGTACATTTGGGCAATAGCGCTGGTGTTTTTGTTCTTTCAGATAAACGTTTGACCGCTTTTCGACCAGGTCTAGCTATTTACGGCTATAATCCTTTTCCTAATATCAGTCCTTATTTCAGTCCGGCTCAAGAACTGAAACCGGCTTTAAGTTTAATCAGCACCGTCGTATCTTTACAAGATTTACACGCCGGAGAAAGCGTTTCTTATAACGCTACTTATTCGACAAAGCAAGCAACTCAGATTGCCGTTATTCCTTTTGGTTACTATGAAGGGTTGGATCGACGCTTATCCGATCTGGCGGAATTTCAGGTCTTATCGGGGAAAAAGAAAATCAAGGCTAAATTAGCGGGTAGAGTGTGTATGAATTTATCTTGTTTAGATGTAGGCAGGGAAGAGACGGTAAAGCCGGGTATGGAAGTGCTCCTTGTTTCTCCTCGGCGCGATGATCCTAATTCTCTGGAAAATCTGGCATACTTACAAAAAAGTATTGCTTATGAATTTTTGGTAAAATTACAGCCTAATATTAGAAGAATAATTATATAATTTATGTTAGGGAAGTCTAGTCCTTATCTGGCTCGCCGAGCTAAAAAATTTAAAAAAGTAAAAAAAGATTATCAGCATAAGTCTTTGCACAATCCTTTTTTTCATCAGCGCCATAAGACTGATCGTGATTTAGCGCATAAAAATAGACAACCTTGGCTCATGGCCGCTTTACTTGTTTTTCTTTTAACGTTGTTATATTTATTTTTTCTTTCACCTCTTTTTGCCCTGCGTCAAGTAAGGGTTCAGGGTCTTATTAGAATTACTGAAGATAATTTAACAAAATTTGCCTGGGATCAAAGTCTTATGTCGCGTGCTTGGCTTTTTAAGCAAAAAAATCTGTTTTTCTTTGATATTGATCAGTTGAGTAATACTTTGCATGATAATTTTAGTTTTGGCTCCTTGCGAGTTTATAAGCAATGGCCGAATACTTTAGTTATTAGCGTCGGTGAGCGTGATTTAGCTTTTATTTGGCAGGATGATAAGGGTAAATTTTTTAGCGATCAACAGGGCTGTTTAATAAGAGAAGCCCTTGTTGCTGAGGGTGACGAAAATAAATATCCTGTGCTCACGTCCAACTCTTTGAATTATTTAAATGAGCAGGATTGCCTAGATGTTGACGAAACATATCTCAAGGCGATTTTTTCTCTTTACAGTCAGATGAAAGATTCACCTGATTTACAGCCCAGCCGTTTCCTTTTAGAATCTTCTGAAAATACTATTAAAGCTGATCTTAGCGCTGGGCCGAATATCCTGTTTAACGTAAAAGAAGATTTAAGCAAACAAATTAATAAGCTTTTGATTATTAAAAAAGAAAAGGAGCTTCTTGAGTTTCAATCTTTAGAGTATATTGATCTCCGTTATGGTGATCGAGCTTACTTTAAGTAATAAAAAAGTAAAAACGAGCCAAAGCCGGGTAAGGGAAGTATTCCCTCGGCGGCTCAAAAATATATGGAAACAACTTTTAAATTTTTATTTGTTTTGGCAGTCTTTATCTTTTCTCTGCTTAGCATCGGTCTCTTTTTGTTAATTATTAAAATCGTTTTGATGTTTGCACCGCAAGTAAATATACTGGGACTGGTAATATATTAAGATGATAGTGGAGCATAGATTTTATTTTGCTTAACCGGCTTTAATCTGTTTCGTTTCCCCTAAGCTATTACGTGTATTAATATACATTATGCGAAGTATCGTTCTAGGCAAAAAGCCTGTTAAATAGGATGTTTTAGGATGTTCCTTGAGTCTGATAATTTTTTTTCCTCTTCTCCCCTCTTGTAAAAAAACCCAGCAATTTATTTGCCGGGTTTTTTGTTCTTCTTTTTTTCTTTTTATTTAAGCGCTGTCTAAATCGATCACGTTTAAATTTAGAGTCAGGCCGGTGATGATTGGGTCGGTCCATATTATTCGACCCTGTTCATCCTGCTCGTTTTTTAGCCTTTGGCTCAGTTCCCTATTTTCTGGTATTTTTTTAGGTATCAGGAAAAGGCGATTGCCACGGATGAAAATATCAGTGACGGCGATGTTGAATTCTTCACCGATGATTTTTTTCGGCCAGGGTAATAAATAATAGCGTCGTATTTTGGCGGTAGCGACAATTTGGGCGGCAGTTACGCTTAACCCAAAATGAGCAATAATATCTTTTAGCATTATTGTCAATGTCTCACTTAGGATCGCTTTATCTGGTTTATAAGCCAAATTTTTTATAATTAAAAAGTGTTTTGACTTTATCTCTGTATAGAGGTTTTGGTCATATTCATCGGTATGCTGGTATATAATATCAAACACACCATTCATTCTTTTTTTAAGGTTATCTTCCATGGCTACTTTTTGTTTCTAGTTTAAGCTCACGATTTATATTTGTCAATTTTGGATTTTCTTGTTATTGGCTACTTCCCTTCTTTTTACTGTTTTTCGGCGCGGGCATTTGCTATAATAAAGATATGTCCGAACAAAAACCAATAATTAAATATTTGCTTGATTTTCTTGATTATTCTGAGATTGAGAAAGGCTTATCCAGTAAAACTCAGGAAAATTATACTCGTTTTTTGCGTAAATTTTTTCGTTGGTTGGAAAGCGTTGGTTTGACAGATTTGCAGCCGGCTTCTTTAAGCCCTGATCATATATGGCAATATAAAGTTTTTCTTTCTCGACATGCTGATCCTCGAACTAAAAAGAATTTAAAAAAAAGTACGCAGAATTACTACTTAATTGCCTTGCGTTCACTGTTGGAATTTTTTGTGGAAAAGGATATTAGTTCCCTGCCGCCATCAAAAGTAAAACTGGCGAAAGATCGGATGGATAAAGAAATAAAATTTTTAAAATTAGATCAACTCGTCACCCTGTTGTCGGCTCCGGATAAAAATACGATAATTGGTTTACGTGATAAGGCAATTTTAGAGTCTTTATTTTCCACTGGTTTGCGCGTTGCTGAATTAGTTGCCCTTAGTCGTGATCAAATTAGAATTAAAGAAAATGATCATGATTTAGAAATTGCTGTTATCGGTAAAGGTGCAAAAATAAGAACCGTTTATTTTTCTGCTCGCTCTCTTGGCGCCCTTAGAGCCTATCTGGCGGAACGTAAAGATTTTGATGAGGCTTTATTCATTAATTATCGCCGCGGCCGTCTTAACGCCAATTCTCGCCGTTTGAGTGTTAAAAGTATTGAGGATATTGTGAAGAAATATGTAAAGATAAGTGGTCTACCCGTGATGGCGACGCCGCATACCCTGCGTCATTCTTTTGCGACTGATTTGCTTAATCAGGGAGTCGATTTGCGTACAGTTCAGGAATTTTTAGGTCACAGTAATATTGCTACAACACAAATTTATACTCATGTGACAAATAAGCAATTGCGCGATATACATCGTAAAGTTCACGAAAACCGCCAGCTTTAATTTTTGATATTAAGTAAAAACAAAAAACCCGACCTAGCGGCCGGGTTTTTTTGTTCAATCTTTTATCTTTTTAAGGCAGATATTCTAGAGGGTTAACGGGTAAGCCGTTTTTACGCACTTCAAAGTGGAGATGTGCGCCTGTTGAGAAAGGGCCGGAACCGGGCATGCCTGTTCCTCCTCCAGTCTTGCCGATTAATTGTCCTTTGCTGACATATTGATCGGCTGCTACGTTGGCTCCAGAAACGTGCCCGTAGACGGTAGAAATACCGTCGTTATGGACAATCATGATATAAGCATAAGCGGTGGAACCATTAAATTTAACGCGCGCCACATAACCGTCAGCGGCGGCATAAAGAGGGCTGCCTTGTTTAGATCGGATGTCAACGCCGGAATGTTCGCCGATAATGCGGCGAAAAGGATAATCAGGGTCGTGGAAAGTGGCAGTAATAGTTCTTCCCGGTACTGGCCAGCTTAAAGTACTGTCACTATTAGCTAAACGGTCTTTATCTTTTTGCGCCATTTTATCGCGAATCGTATTTTCTAAGCCGGCTATTTCTGCGGCGGCCTGAGAGGCTTCTTTTTTTGCCCTCTGTAAAAGTTCTTGATAGGCTTTTTCTGAAGATCTAGTTTCTTCTAAGAGATAATTTTTTTCCGATTCCTCATAATTTAATTGTGCTTTTTTTTCTTCCAAATCTTTTTTGAGTTTAGCTAATTCAACTCCCTTTTCCCGGCTTTCTATCTGTGCTTTTTCTAAACGCTCTTTATCATTTTGTAATTCTGCTAAGCTATTTTTTAATTCTTCGTTCGCATTTTCCAGATATTTTGCCTGATTTAAGAATTCAGAAATAGAATCGTTGAGTAAAAGTATTTCTAAAGTAGAAATTTGATCTTGTTTATATACCAAGCGCAAAAGTTTAGCGATGTGTTCTTTCTGCTGATCAATGCGGTTGTTGGCGTCCATTATATCCATAGCGATTTTTTTCGCTTCGAGATCACTTTTACTTATTTCCAGATTTGTTTGGTCTATTTCTAATTGCGCTTTGTTGCCGCGCGCCTCTAATAGCGCCAATTGAGAATTGAGATTATTTTTTTCAGCCTGTTTGGCGGCGATAGCTTGCGTATAAGCTTTTTGTCTGTCAGCTAACGCATCGAGTTGCTGTTTCTGTGCTTGTATTTGTGAGTTTAGCTGCTGTATCTCCTGGTTAAACATTTCATCCTCTTGGCCAGAAGCGAGGTTTATCTTAATAATACTCAAAAAGATTGCTCCAAGGAAAAAAGTGCCGATGAAAATTTTCTTTTTATTATTGATAAGCATGGTTTCATTATAACATTTTTTTAATATTCTGTAAAATAAATTTAATTCATCAATTAGACTCAGCATATACTAATGCTGATATTTCTTTAATAGTTTGACTCATTTTTGTAAAATCTTGGCCGCGAGTCATTACACACAGTAGATAAGGATTATTTTCTCTATAAACAATACCGCAATCATGCAACTGCCGGTTGTCGGCCAGTATTCTTTCTCCGAATTTATGCGCTATGGCAACTTTAGGGGGTAAACCGGCGCTCAGGCCTTGTTGGAATTGTGAACGATTTAATATCTCCAAAGCCTTTTCGGACATATTTCTGTCTAGATAGGAGGCGTTGTATAATATGCGGAAGAATGAGGCATAATCGCGCACATTCATAAAATTATCACTGCTGTTTTCTAGGGGTGTATTTATTTGTAAGTCATTATAACTTTGATTAAGGTTGGCGGTATCTATATGGTCAATTAAAGTGTTGGCAGAGCGGTTGTCGGAATAAATTATCATATATTCTATTAAATCATTAATAGTATATTCTTTGCCGCTTTCCACTGTTCTGAGCGGAATAATATTTTGAGCCAGCGAGTCAGCCTCCTTGGGAATCATAATTTTTTCTTCCAGTATTTGAGGAGTTTTTTCGGACATTTTTAGATAGGCAATCATTAAAGGTACCTTGAGAAGACTGGCAGGAGCAAAATTTTCTTTTTCATTTATGCCGACCCATGGCCCGTTATTTAAATCGCGCCAATAGACGCTGGCATAGGTGATATTTTTATTTTTCTTGTTTTTTTCGATAAGTATATTTATTTTTTCTTCCAAAATTTTATTATTAATATCGTGAAAGTCCGCACATTCTAAGAGCGGACTAATATATTTATAACCTTTTTGGTGTAATTCTTTATTGCTTTCTTTTTCTTGTTTCTTATTTAGTTTAAAGTTGGTTATAAGTTTTTCAACGGAACAAACAATTAAAGTTAAAGGAGTCCTGATTTCATGCGAAATATTTATAAAAAACTGAAGCTTCGTCTGATTAATCCTTTCAATTTGATCGT
>CAIZYV010000043.1 GCA_903937325.1 Candidatus Falkowiibacteriota bacterium
ATCAAAAAAAACAATCATTTTTAGAATATATTTATTTAATATTAGATAAAGAAATACCTAAATAAATTTACATTGACATAAAACTAATAATATGGCAAAATAGCGAGGATTGGCTCTGATTGAGTCAAAAATTCAAATAAAGTACATTAACAATAAAAAAAATAAAAAACATGAAAAAAATAATCTTTTTTCATCCCTTAACGCACAATATTGTTTTTGTGCTCGCCGCAGCTTTACAAGCCGGCTATAAAATCCTACCCGCACTATCGATGGAAACGCTCTGGGATAGCGATGCCGATGAGATTATTCTCTTAGATATCCATATGGATAATAACTTCCACTTTCCTGATTTGGATATTTATCTGGAATTTAAAAACGGAACAATAAAAAGCACTCTTTATACAGAGGAGCTGTACGCTGATTTTATCCAGGAAAAAAATTTGGATAAACTTAAATTCTGGCCGCCAGAACAAAATCATAGCGGTGCGCTGGAAATTATTGGGCACCTACTAGCTAACAACCGACAGATGATAAAAGACGCTATCGCGATGGCAGATGAAAATCTCTGGTTGGAAAATAAAACAGCCAGCCGTTACGGTAAAGCTCTGTATGCTGCTGGAAACAAAGCAAAAAATATGGAAGACTATCATATCTATACCGAGGCTATTATCGCCGCCGCCGTGGAGATATCAACCGCACCCAAAAGAAGTTTAGCGGTAGAAGAAATTCTAAACGGTTTTGCTAGAGGGCGAGATTCCCTAGCTGCCGCCTTAGAAAAATTGAGCGCTAAAGCTCCTTTTGAAATACCAGGAAAAAAGGGTAAGATAGGCTTCGCCTATATCGACACAATTACGCCCTGGCTCGATATAGATCGACTCCGAAATGAAGCACTTAATCGCTTCCCGTATATGGCGGTAATCCAATACCGCCAAAATAACGAAGATCTAACCTGGATAGGTTCAACCGAAATAAACATATCCGGCATCTTCTCCACCCCATTAGGGAGTGGCTACAATAAAAACAGAATCACACTCATTGGCCCCGCGAATGAAATGATAGATATTATAAGACGGGTAATCACCAACACAATATCATGAACAAACCGCTGTTTGCCTTTGGGGAAACAGCGGTTTTTTAAATACTAAATTATAACTACTATTTTTTCTTGCCGGCCAGCTGGCCACAAGCAGCAGCGATACCTCGCCCCTGACTATATCTTTGCGTCACAGCGATACCAGCCGATTCTAATTTTTCTTTAAAAGCCTCAATACGCGCCGGCGAAGAAGACTGAAATTTACCGGTTGCATTATAAGGAATAAGATTAACGAGATACAACGACTTATTCATCAAAGCAGCTAAAGCAAGGGCGTCATCTTCCCCGTCATTAATACCGCGAATCATAATATATTCAAACATCACGCGCCTACCTGTTTTAGTAATATAATCATCAACGGCTCTGAGAATAGAAGCGATGCTATATTTTTTAGCAATCGGCATCAATTGTTCACGCAAAGAATCAAAGGCCGCATGTAAAGAAACAGCTAAATTAATCTGCATTTTTTCCGACGCTAATTTTTTAATGCCCTCAACAATGCCGGCAGTAGAAACAGACATACGCCGCGAGCCAATATTAAACTTTTCCGGATCATGCAATATCTTTACCGCTTTAATAAATTCTTCATAATTTAAAAAGGGCTCACCCATGCCCATAAAAACAACGTTATCTATTTTTTCTCCTCGATCCTCCTGTTTTAATTTTCGCGCCCAAAAGAAAAATTGTTCCACTATTTCTGTAGCGCTCAAATCACGAAAAAAACCACCGTCACCGGTGGCACAAAAAGTACAGCCAAGCGGACAACCAGCCTGAGAAGACAAGCAAACACCATGCCGACCGTCACGATTGCGCATTAAAACTGTTTCTACTGATACTTTATCCGGGAAAGTCAGCAAAGCTTTTTCGCTGTAAGCAACGCCAGAATCAGTAGATATTTCCGCTTCAATCGATAAAGGACATTCTTCATTAAGTTTTTCACGTAAAGACAAAGGCAAAACACTCGCTTGTTGCCAATCGCTAATCAAATCACGATATAAGGCTTGATAAGCCTGAGCAAAACGAAATTTTGGTTCATTTTGCAAAATAAAAGATAATTTTGATAAATCCATAAATTTAGGCTTTTAAAAATTCAGACAAACGGCGACTAGGCTTTTGATAATTCTAAGACAACTATTTCCGAACGGCTACCAAGACGTAAAGGCGGACCCCAAGTACCGACACCAGCTGTCACCGACAAGCTAAAATCAGGTAATCTATAAAGGCCGTGATTAAAACCACGATAAAGAATTTGGCTTAACAAATTAAAAGGAAAAAGTTGACCGGCATGAGTATGGCCGGAAAGCTGTAAATCAATCCCTGCTGTTCTGGCAGCGTCAATATCTTTCGGTTCATGATACATCATAATACTTGGCTTAAGAGGATCGTAGCCGACACTAGACAATATCTTACCTTTGACGTCTAAGCGACCCTCATAATAGCAGGTCAAACCGATGATTTGCAAGCCTTCAATTTCCTGTCTGGCATTATCTAAAATTTGAATATCGGCGTGAGACAAAAGTTTGTGCACCTTATCTGCGCCCAGGATTAGATCGTGATTACCAAAAGCGTAAAAAACGCCCAAAGGAGCAATAAATTTACGTTCATGAAACCAAGAAAAATCCGCCTCCATACCATCAAAAAGATCACCGGTAATAAAGATTACGTCAGCCGCTAAAGAATTAACTCGACGGACCAACTTATCGAAAAAACGCTGACGCCAAACCGGCCCAAGGTGCACATCAGAAATGTGAATTACTTTACGACCAACCCAAGCATCAGGCAAAGCTTTTATTTTAATAACGTAACGTTTAATAACGAATGATTGAGCTAAAATACTCTCCGGTATTAACATTAAAATCGAAAAAATACCTAAAAAATAAGCTTTAAATAAGGGTGTTAAAAAATAAAAATCAGAAAAAAATACCCAGTCAAGTAATAACAAAAAAACAGCGACAAGAACGGTATTGAGCATAAGCCCGCTCCATAAACCGATAACTAAATAAAAAGCGCGACTGAAAATATTATCATGACGATGAGCAAAAAAAGCGGTCAAAACTGTCAATATAGCTAGCAGCGCCAATAGACCAGCAACAACCGACTGCATATAAATATCATGTAAGCCAAAAAAATAACGCCAGATAAAAAATATCAACAAATAACCGGATAAACCGACAATAATATTAAGAGCAAAAAAAACTTTTTTCATAATTTATTATTCAAAAAACCGAAAAATCTAAGAAAAATTATTTACCAGCAAAAGGAAAAGTGGCATATTCCGCTTCTTCACCGAGTTCAGCGGCAATCGCCAAAAGACGATTATATTTTGCCGTCCTTTCACTACGACAAGGAGCGCCAGTTTTAATCTGGCCGGTGCCCATCGCCACCACGAAATCAGCAATAAAAGTATCTTCAGTTTCACCGCTGCGATGCGAAACGACAGCAGTCATACCGTTTTTACGCGCCATTTCTATCGCTGCGATTGTCTCGGTTAAAGTACCGATTTGATTTAATTTTATTAAAATAGAGTTACTACTACCCTCAGCGATTCCTCGTTCTAAACGGGCAACATTAGTAACATATAAATCATCACCGACGACCTGGCATAAGGGCGCAAAAACTGAAGTAAATTGCTTAAAGCCATCCCAATCATCTTCAGACAAAACATCCTCGAAAGAAACTAAAGGATAACGAGAAGCAAGTTCCTGATAAAAAACAATTAATTCACCGCTAGAAAGTGACTTCCCTTCTTTCTTTAAATCATAAACACCATCAGCATAAAATTCAGTTGCGGCCGCATCAATACCAAAAAATACTTCTTCGCCTAAAGCATATCCGGCGTGAGCCGCTGCTTCCGTTAATACCTGAAAAGGTTCTTCATTGCTTTGGAAAGAAGGAGCAAAGCCGCCTTCATCGCCGACACTGATAGCATATTTTTTAGTTTTCAATATCTTCTTTAACGATTGATATATCTCGGCGCACATGCGCACCGCTGAAGCGAAATTTTTTGCCCCTACTGGCAAAATCATATATTCTTGAATATCAGTCGCCCAATCAGCATGTTTACCGCCGTTTAAAACATTCATCATTGGTACGGGCAAAATATAACGGCCGGAAAAATCTACATTGAATTTAGTGAGATAACGATACAAAGGCTGACCAGCGGCAGCGGCGGCGGCGCGAGACACGGCCATTGAAACAGCTAAAATGGCATTAGCACCAAGTCTAGCCTTATTACTAGTACCATCTAAGGCTATCATTTTTTCGTCTATTACAGCTTGTTGGTCGGCTTCAAGCCCGATAAGAGCTGGGGCAATTATTTTTTCGATATTAGCGATAGCCGTTAACACCCCCGCTCCTAAATAACGCGCTTGATCACCATCGCGTAATTCTACAGCTTCGTAGCTGCCAGTGGATGCGCCGGACGGAACCGCTGCCTCACCGACAAAGCCATTTTCCAATAAGATTCGCGCAAAGACAGTTGGATTACCTCGAGAATCAAGAATTTCTAAAGCATTAATTGATTTTATTTTCATACAAAAATTATTAATTATTCACATTGCCCTTATAAATATTCTTCTCGATGCGCGTAATCACCTTTTTTAAAATTTTAACCGCTTCAATCGGATAGTCACCGACGGTTGTCTCGTCGGACAACATAATCATATCGGCACCATCGAAAACAGCGTTAGCAATATCAGAAATTTCTGCCCTAGTCGGATGTTGGTTCTTAATCATAGAAGTCATAACTTGAGTGGCAATAATCACTGGCTTGTCATGCCAATGAGCATGGCGAACCAAATTTTTCTGGATAATCGGAAGATCTTCAATCGGCACCTCAATACCTAAATCACCGCGTGCCACCATTATTGCATCAGAAACAAAAATAATACGATCAATGTGCTTTAGCGCTAGACTGCGTTCTATTTTAGAAATTATTTTAACTTTACTTTTACGTCCCAGGATGCGACGCAGACGAATAACATCTCTGGCGCTCTGGACAAAAGATAAGGCGATATAATCCATACCCTCTTTAACGCCAAACTTAGCGTCTTTAATATCCTTAACCGTCAGACCGCCCTTTCTAATCATCGTATCAGGAACATTAATACCTTTACGCGAGCTAAGAACGCCACCAACAATGACTTCGGCAGTAATTATTTTATTTTTTACATTTAAGACTTTCAATTCTATTTCACCATTACATAAGAAAATAATTTCCCCCTTCTTGATATCTTTATACAGATCATTATTATCAATCGGTACAATATCACCTTTTTTCTTATAAATCGCCTTAGAATAAGAAAAACGATAAAGTTCCCCTTCTAGCATGGTAACGCCATCCGTCGGCATCTGTCCGACCCTAATACGCGGTCCTTGCAAATCAAGCATTAAACTAATCTTATCCTCAGCCGTCAAATTATAATGGTCGATCGTTCTTTTTATCCGTCTATACTGGCTATAACTGGCGTGAGAAAAATTAACGCGAACAATATTAACTCCCGCTTTAAAAAGAGCAAGCAAATTTTCATCTGATTCGCTTTTAGGACCAATTGTGGCAATTATCTTAGTAGGCATACATGAGGGCAAAATAAAAACGACCGAAAAATAACCAACGCTCGCTTTTCTTTCTTTTTACTAAAATTAGATATTATATTGCTGATATTATAAAACTTTTTCATCAAA
>CAIZYV010000044.1 GCA_903937325.1 Candidatus Falkowiibacteriota bacterium
AATTCACGGAATCGTTCATTTAACTACCAAATCATGGAAAATTTTAATTGGTGGCTCGTGCCAATCGCCGCCGTCCTCAGCTTTTTATTCGGAATAATGCTAGCAGTATTAAAACGATCAAAAAACCCCAAAAAAAGGCGCAATATAATAATAGCGGTAATTACAGCCGCCGCCATCATTGCCGGCTTTTCATTCCTCTTTTTCCCAGGAGAAGCGATGATTATTATGTCATTGATATTAATTGGGACCTATATAAGTCTTTTAATATCTCATAAATTATCCCATCGCAACAGATGCGTCTGAAACCTGACACAGCCCCCAAAAAACCCGCTTTTCTATCGAAAAGCGGGTTTTTCATATCTAGCAATAATTTAAGCCTGACAAGATTGGCAATTTTGCAAATCTTTCAACCGACCAAATTGCTGAGCGGCATTAATACTATGCTGATAATACAAAGTCTTAATACCCAACTTCCAAGCATACATATAAAGAGCGTTTATTTCTTTCGTCGGCACCGCCGGATTGATGGCCAGATTTAATGACTGTCCTTGATCAATATAGGCCTGGCGAGCGGCGGCGTGTTCAACAATAATTTTCTGATCTATTTCTTGAAAAGTCTTAAAGACATCTTTTTCTTCCTGGCTAAGACAATCGAGCTGCTGGACCGAACCGTCGTTATCACGAATACTTGTCCACACTTCCTTAGAATTCTGGCCCTTTTGCTCTAATAATTTTTCCAGTTGCTTATTCTTAATTGTCACTTTCATTTTATCAATATCTTTAACATAACAGTTTGACCAGATTGGTTCGATGCTTTGTGATACTTGCCCAAGAATAAAAGCAGAAGAAGTCGTCGGCGCAATCGCCATCAAAGTCGTATTGCGTCGTCCATAGCCTTTTAAAATCGCCGGTTCCCCATATTCGCCTGCCATCTTTTTAGAAGCGGCGTAAGCTTGTTCTTGAATATCTTTAAAAATTGCAACATTCAAACGGGCGCTGTCCTTGCTGTCTAAAGCCAACATCTTACTTTGCAAAAGAGAATGCCAGCCAAGAACACCGAGACCAATTGCCCTGTTCTGAACGGCAAAATTATATGCTCTCTGCATGAAATGAAAAGCCTGCTGTTTGCGTTTATCTTCGCTATCCCGTAAAGATTCAAGACGAGCGATAAAATCACTCATCACAGCATCTAAGAAATAAACGAGCGTTTCCACGGCATCAGTATTTTTCCATTCATCATAATGTAAGAGATTTAAAGAAGATAGATCACAAACGAAAGACCAATCTTCATTTGAAGGCAATAAAATTTCTGAACAAAGATTACTGGCATTTATTTTTAATTTTTTATCCTTATAAACATCGACGGTATTATTATTAACATTATCAGTAAAGAAGATATAAGGATAACCCATCTGGCTACGGCGCTGTAAAACTTTCGCCCAGATTGCTCTTTTAGCAGCATCACCGTTTTCCATCTCCTTAAGCCAGGCATCAGTTACGGTCACGCCATAAGTCATTTCTTGAATCGCATTACCCTCAGTGCCAAGATTAAGAAATTCTTCAATATCTGGATGTTCAACTGGCAAATAAGGAGCAAAGTGGCCACGGCGCACCGATCCTTGGCTAACAACATTAACTAAAGTTTCAAAAAGCTGCATAAAATGTACAGCCCCGGACGAATTACCGTTATCTTTAATAACCGAACCACGGCCGCGCAAATCGCCAAAATAACCAGCAGTGCCGCCGCCGTATTTGCTCATCATGCCCACTTCCCCTTGAGTAAAAAGAATCTGTCCCATATCATCGCCGAGATAAGAAGAAAAACAACTAATCGGTAAGCCCTTGGCAAGGCCAAAATTCGACCAAATCGGTGAAGCCAGAGAATAATAACCACGCGACATATAATCATAAAACTTATCGGCAAAGCCTTCTTTACCTAAGATTTTTTCCGCCGTCAGGGCGATATCTTTGATTCTCTGCTCAGCGCTCAAGCCAGCGCTAAGATAACCTTTGGCGAGAAAAGAGCGAGAATATTCATTTAACCATTGCATAATTTTATTTTGATAAGATAATTAAATATTAATTGATAAAATAAGGGTGATGAGTTTAGAAAAGATCATCGCCAGTGATACTTTGATTGCGCTTATTGTAATTAATTGAACGTTTTACGAAAAAATCACCATGCTTAGTCATAATAATTTCTTCATCAAACCATTCTGTCGGGCGTAATAGATTTTCATCAACTGTAAAAATACGCTCTAAACCGATGCTGGCTAAAGAATTATTCAAACGGTTTTTAATAAATTCAAGAATCACATCCTTAGGCAAAAAGTCTAATTCTCCTTTTTCTAAAATCCAATCGACAACTTTTTCTTCCGAGGCGAAAGCTCGTTCGCAGGCAGCGATAATCTGTGTCCGAAAATCATCATCAAACCATTCCGGGTGCTCACTTTTAATAAGATTAATAACTTCAATGCCGAAAAGGCCATGTATCTGCTCTTCTTTTGAGGTCGCTTCCACCGCATTGGAAATACCTTTAAAAATATTCCGATGCTTATTGAAAGACATTATAATTAAAAATTGAGAAAACAAGGATACATGTTCAATAAATAAAGAGAAAAGTAAAATAGCTAAAGCAAAATCTTTATTATCTTCGCTTTTAGCCGTACTAATTGAGCCCTCCAAATATTCAACTCTTTCCATTAAAACCGGCATCTCTTTTATTTTGGCAAATTCCTCATTTAAACCCAAAATCTCCAGAAGATGAGAATAAGCATCCATGTGCCTGACTTCGCTCTCGGCAAAAGTAAAGCCGACAGCCGCAATCTCAGGCTTAGGCATCTTCTTATAAATATCGCCCCAAAAAGCTTTAACAGCTACCTCTATCTGCGCTATTGCCAGCATTGAATGCTTGATGGCGTGGCGCTCAGCTTCATTCACCGCCGTTTTAAAATCCTGAATATCACTTAAATAATTAAATTCGGTATGTATCCAATAAGAATGGCGGATAGCGCTGACGTATTCATATAATTCCGGATATTCGTAAGGCTTAAGATTCGTTCTTTTCTTAAAAATATCCCGCCGGCGCAAACCAGCTCTTTTCTCACGATAAAGGATATAAGCCTTAGCAGCGTCTGGAAAAGCACTAGACATCAAAGCTGCTTCAACCAAGTCCTGGATATCTTCAACATGCAGACTTTTTCCTAAACCAGCAAAGATTTTTTCTTTAATTTGCTCTGTTACTTGATCAGCGAGGTGATCGGCGTCCATATCGCTTCCCTGACCGGCTGCTAACATTGCCTTTAAAACAGCGGCAGCAATTTTTTGCCGCGCAAAAGGCACAAATAATCCATCCCTTTTTTGCACCGAAAAATCATCTTTTAAAATTTCTATTTGCTCTTGTTCCATAAAAATAAGTAAATTATTAAGAAAACACTATATCAATATATAGTATCTTAAGTAAGAATTATTATACTATATATTGTGTATAGCGACAAGACCGAAAAACAAAGGGAAAAATAAAAAACAGCGCCTATTTACAGACGCTGCCTTCATACTTATCCCCAGGATAAATTTTATATTTAATATTTTTCACCGACTATTTTCCTCGCTTCTGGTCGCGTAATTTTTCCCGATGACTGATGATTATTTCTTCAAGATGATCCTTAACTTTATCAATTGCCTTATAAAGATCCGGTTGAGTTTTTTCTACGCGCAAAATTTCCTTCGGAATCTGCAAATTAATTTCGGCCCGAAAAATATCGCCCTTGCGTTTATCGCCGATCGTTTTTTCTAATTCAACATCGCAATTAAGGACGGGCGTATTGCCGAGATATTTCTCCAACATATCAACTTTAGCCTGAACGTAGTCGGTAATAGCCTCGGTCAATTCTAAACGGGTAGCCTTGAGATTTATTTTCATATATTTACAGATAAACCTCGGCTTATTTGTATTTGAATAAGCCAAGTAGCTTTAATAAATTCTAAAAAAGACGAGCTATATCTTTATAGGTCACAAAGATAATTAGCATAATAAGAAGCCAAAATCCGACCGTATGTATCCAAGCTTCAACCGATTGCCGTACCGGCTTGCCTTTAAATTTTTCAATAATTAAAAACAATAAGCGCCCGCCATCTAAAGCGGGAAAGGGTAAAATATTAATGAGAGCTAAATTCAAAGACAAAAGAGCCATAAACTGTAAAAGGTACGCGAAACCTAGGGTTGCCACCTGCCCCGTTAAAGTAGCGATGCCAACCGGACCGGCTACCTGGCCGCCGACATCGGCGCCGGTGAAAAAATCTCTTATCAAAAAAACAAAAGCGACGATAATCGCCCAAAACATCAAAAAGGTCGATTTAATTCCCTCCCAAATAGCGAAGAAAAAAGGATAACGAACGGTACCGGAAACATAAATAGACACGCCGATTCCCGCTTCACCTGTTTCCGAGATAATATCCGGTGTTATTTCTAAATGTTTCTCTCCCGCATCTCCTCTGATTAAAAAATCAGTCGCAACGCCCTGATTCTGAGCGACTAAAGACTGCAGGCCAGCATGACTGCTAACAACTTGATCATTAAGAGCCAAAATAACATCACCAGCTTTAAGACCAGCTTTCTCTGCCGGCGAACCTGGCAGAGCTTCCATTACTAAAACTTCCGCTTGTTTAATTTGCGCATGGGAACCGACATCCTCCAAAGCTTGAGGCATGCCGAGCATATAGCCGACAGACAATAAGGCCGCTGCCAGAATAATATTCATAATCACTCCGGCCGCCAAAATTAAAGCGCGGCGCCACAGAGATTTAGCAGCAAAACTATCATTATCTTGCTTACCTTCGCCATCTTGACCTTTTATTTTTACAAATCCGCCGATAGGCAGCCAATTCAAGGAATAAATTGTATCAGCCGGTTCCTGACCGGGAGGAAATCCTTCCAAAGAAC